>NZ_VIVB01000006.1:0-280324 GCF_007828605.1 Pantoea sp. SJZ147 | reverse complement strand
TCAGAGTTTGCAGCACGGTGGCGGAATGGAAAATGTGAAGGTAAACAAACCGACATTACTAACTGATGGTTGTATCTAATACTGGGGGCAGGTCAGGCTGGCTTCAATGCGTATAGGACAACACCTGCGAAGCTCTTACCGCGTTTGATCTTCTGCATACCCTTCATCGGGTTTGCTCCATATGTCTGCATTGATTAGTTTCTGGCGAAGCTCTTTCAACTCCCGCTTAACTGCGAACAGTTCTGTCTTGGTCAGAGAGCTGCATGATTGCTTAGCATTCAAGTGATTAACAATCTCGTTTAGCCTATGGTTTATTTCGCCGAACGTTTTCCATGCTGCTCTGTTGATCTCAGGAACAACAACAGGTTGGTTTTTCATGAAGCACATGCGAAGCCATTCGCCTTTGGCGTGTTGCTTACGTTCATGTTCTAAAGTATTTAGCTCTGAGTTATTAAGTCTGACGCTGACGCAATGAATACGTAGATTCTCTGCGAGGGGAGGGGGATATATATTATTCATAGAAGCTCCTTTCCTGAATATAAGCATATTCCTTATGCCTAACTCATTTATATCCGATAGATGAATTATGTCAACGGCTTGGGGGTTGATTTACCTTTTGCAATCGAAGAGCAGAAAAAGCAAGGCTACTCAGCTTCGCTGAGTTAGCCCTTGCTCGAACAAAAAAACCTTCTATTGACATGTTGTGTCAAATTTGCTATGAGTTTATAATAAAAAATAAAAGGAGATTGGATGAGGAAGTGTATTTATTTAATGATCTTAAAAGTGTATATATTGATGAGTTTGTTTTCAGGTTATATATTTATCTATAGTTCTAACCCGATTATGTACAAAGCCTCAATAATATTTTTAGCATTAGGGGTGACGTTATCACCTGCGATTATTTGGCTTATATTCTCCATTAATTATGGTGTGAGTAGAAATTCATTTAAAAATTAGTAAAAATAAGGTCGCAACTACGATAAATAATTTATTTACCTCAGAATCTTTATTTTTTTGTTCAGCTTCTATCTTTTTTTTAGTTGACTCTTGCAAAAGTTTTGTAAACTCCTCATGTCGTGATTCAACGGCATCACAGTAAGAAATGCAACACTTCACTAAGGTAGTTATAGCCAAGCTATATGTGATGATGAATATTAACAGAGGATCAATTTCTATTTTCGATTGAATCTCATTTAAGTAACCATCCTTTATAACAATATAGCTCACAGCAGTAAGAGAAGCTGAAAAATAAAGTATAAAATCGACAGCGGACTTGATGGTTTTTTTGTATTTGGGATAAGCACAACGAGTAAAAGTTATTGCAATTAAAACTGGAAGAAAAAGCAATACTGATTTTGTTCCTAATTTAAATTTAACAGCGATTATCGTAAGAAAAAAGCAAAAAAAAGCAACTATAAGAAAAATTTTCTTTAAGTTATAAATCTTAGATTTTTTTTCATCTTCTTCACCTTGGATGTAAAAAACTATACGCAGTTCAAATTAAAATGGGGGTAAGTGCTTCCGTTCAGCATATATGCTTTTAAATTAATAGATTCGAGCGAGCTTAACGGGGGCTCTTTATTAAGTGAGACACGAGAATGATATTCTTGTGTCTCAGGTTTCAGCGCATTTAGCGGCCTTAGAGTGCAAGCCACAAAAATAGTATCACATGATATAGTACATTGGTTCTTTAAAAACGATTTTATTTTCACTTTCCATTTTTTGAATTATGGAAGTGATGATGCCTTTTAAAGTACCACTTGTAGCCTTGAAGCCCATAGCCCTTGATACAGAATTGACCAGCTCGTCTTGGGTAGCACCGAAGCTTTTATTGATAACATCGATAATCCCTACCTCCATTTCCTTATTAGATATGTTTTCCGACTTTCTCAATCCTGCTGATTTAATATTCGTTCTGTCTCTCAATGTAATGGAAAGACTATTGTTGTATATAAAGTCATCTTCCAGGGAAAATGAAGAATTTGAGGTTGTGATCTTTATTGCATCTTTAACAATGGCTTCAATACGAGCCCCTGCACGTTGCAGACCCCATGCTGACCTCACACGTGTAATCACTTCATTCACATGTATTGGGGCTTCCACAAGAACAATTTGCTCAACTATCTTGGCGAGCACGCCAACTGGGGTTTCATGAATCTGGAATCTTGTGTCAACGTCAGGAACCGCCTCAACATATGCCACAGCTTCATTAAAACTGCCTTCAATTGTCTCAAGACCAATCTCTGTTACAGTCTCTCTTTCTACTGTCACTATCTCGACAGGTACAGCTCTTGATCGAGACAGAGAAGTTTCAGAACGATTTTCGAGCTCTTTCTTAGCCGCCTGAATAGCAGAGAGAGTTTTCTGTAGTTGCTCTTCGGGGCGCTGGAACCAATCTGTGCTCCAAATCCTGTGAATGATCCAACCATGGTCCTCAAGCACTGCCTGACGTAGGCGATCTCTTTCTCTTGAAGAACGGGAAGAGTGATAGGTCATACCATCGCATTCAATCCCGATAAGGTATCGGCCCGGCATATCAGGGTCGGCAATGGCTAAATCAATAAAGAAGCCTGCTATACCAACTTGAGGGTGGACCTGGAAGCCTTCATTTTGGAGAGCATTTGCAACCTGTTCTTCGAACATACTGTCCATCGAACGGCCACTTTGTTCTGCAACCGACAAGCGTCCTGTTCTTGCATATTGCAGGAAAAGTTTAAAAGCGAACACACCTCTACCTTTTGCCCTTTCAAGATCGATATCTTCGTCACTGATTGAGGCATAAACTTCGCAACGCCTTTTGGCTCGGCTGATGAGAACGTTCAGGCGTCTCTCACCACCCTCTGCTCCAAGAGGACCAAATCTCATTGCCATGTAATTTTGTGGATTTCGGGCATACCCAACAGAAATGATAATGACGTCGCGTTCGTCACCCTGAATGTTTTCAAGGTTTTTTACAAAAAACGGTTCGCTTGGGTGCGCATAGAAAAAATCCTCGAACTCAGGGTTCAGCCTGCGAAGCACTTCAAGCTCGTCCTGAATACGCTTTCTCTGGGTAACGGAAAAGGTAGCCACACCTAAAGATAAATGAGGGTGGCTTCTTGCATGTTCGAGAATTGCTGTTGCTACGCGTTTTGCTTCATTTGCATTGCTTCCAGATTCGAATACGCCATCTTCAACTTTATGGAAACGTAGGCCCATACCTGCTTCTTGTGTATAGGGGCTGGGAACTATAAAAAGCTTGTTTTCATAAAACTGACTATTCGAAACAGCAATCAATGACTGGTGACGACTTCTGTAATGCCAGCGAAGCATTTTTTGAGGCAACCCTCTGGCAACAAAAAGTCCCAGTATGCTCTCAATGTCTGCGACTTGTGCTGAGTCTTCATCATCCTGATCATCTGCGGAACCTGTCATTTTGGCGAAGAAAGAAGTTGGAGGTAACTGACGTTCGTCTCCGACAACAACTATCTGCTTACTACGTGCAATAGCTCCTAATGCATCTACCGGTTGGATCTGACTGGCTTCATCCATTACCAGTAAATCAAACGACTGCTTACCCGGCACTAAAAACTGGGCAACTGACAGAGGACTCATCATCATAACTGGCTTTAATGCCTGAATAGCTGCACCAGCTTTTGTCATGAGTTGTCGAATCGCCATATGACCGCGTTTGCGTGCCATCTCACCCCGCAGTACACCCACAGGGCCTACGCCAATTTTAGAGGGAATTGCTCTGTGGTGAGCTCTTACGACTTCAAAACTCGAAGCTTTAATTCTTCGCAGATCCATCTCAGCGAAGCTTGCTACTCTTCTTGAATGCAAATCACCATCAAAACGAGCCAGTTCTGGCTCATCTTCGACCATTAAAGACAGAATTGAGTCGAAATAAGTTCTGTCAAAAGTACCTAGTAAACGTTCGGAGGAAAGAACTCCACTACTCAAATCGGAGATTAATGGATAAATACCAAATGTTTTCGCCAGCTCTACACGGTTTTGCCAGGCAACCCATTTTGAAAGTTGTTCAGAATTATCTATCCAAAGAGTAATCTTGTCATAGACTAGATTAAAGGGTACTTCATGAACATTTTCATTTTTGAAAATTGATCCATAGGAAGATTTAAGAGAAGTAATCACTGATGTGAGTTTGGCAAACTGCGCTTGAATAGACTCACTCAAACTTCTTGATTTATGAACTAAACCCTGTTTGTCATCTATTTTAGACGCTAATATCCTTAAGTCATTATTTGATTCAATCCAAGAATGAGATTGAAGTAACAGATCCCAGTCACTGTTTTCTTTCAACCATAATGGAGACATGGTTGACTGAGCTAAATTATCGAAATTATGAATGATATTCATTTTTTGCTGGGCGCTTGATAACAAACTCAACAATTCAATACGATCAGAAACAGAGGATTCATTTTTGACGAAAATATCTTTATACGCGGAGTCCATAGTGCTTAGCACATCAGACTTTACAAGGAGTGATTCCAGTGGAATGCTTTTAACGGAATAATAGTTATCAAAATACTCTTCTGGCGTGGCTCCCAATGAATCCCAAAAAATACGGCTTTCATCTAAAACTTCATGGGTGAGTTTTTTAAGCTGACTCACTTGATATGCTAATGCGTCTTTGTTGGAGAGGCGACTTGCAATTATTCGGGCTTCAGAGTTGATACCACGTAAGGTACGTATCCATTCGACAAGTGATTTCAGCAATTCACTATCGCTATTCTCACCTCGCCAGTCTGAACCAAATGCAGACTGTCCGAATTCATTCAAATCAATGATGGATTTTCTCAATTTCTGTGCTTTTATCAACAGATCGAGGTACTCAACCTGCTGAGGGATCGTCAAACCTTTATCATTTATCAATGAAAGGGTAAGCTTTTTCGACTTTCGCCATTCGCTATTAAGGAATTTAAAAGCGCCAGTGTTGTTTTCAAGGCTGTTTCGTGTGCTTTCTACATCTGTTTCCCACGCCTTATCAACAAAGATGAGATTGATTTTTTCTTTATAAATACTAAGTTGTTTAATATCTGCAACCAGACTTGCCGCTTTTTCAATACCACCTTCCCAGACAGTGGCAATGAATGCTTCTGGACTCACATTTGGAGCTTGAGTAATACTTTCACCCAACTCGATAAGACTTTCAATCTCACTTAAATTCGAGAATCCGATTTTAGAACCCAACTCCTGCTGCAATCTTGAAGACTCTTTTAAGATTCTAGGTGTAAGTGTCTTCAGTCTATGGGCAGTAGTAAAAGCATTAATATTAATATCTACAGGTAATTTACGATAATCTTCTGAAAGGCTGTCGACCTCAGTGTTGAATTTATCTGCATGTAATTCTTTTTCAAGCTTGCTGTAGAGCTCTTTGAATGAGAATCCAGTTTCAATTAACGTCTTTGTCTCATCTTTAGAAGTGGCCCATAATGGCGAACTTAATGATTCAGGTGATAAATTAGGCGCTGAGTTAATTAATTCAGCTATTAGAATGAATTCCTGTAACTCTTTTAATGAGCCGATATGATAGGCTTCATTGGTAAGTTTAGAAAGATTGATAGACTCTTCAATAGAATCTGAAAGTTCAGACTTCAGGTTCGTTAATGAGGCAGTGAGTCTTTCAACTTCACTAGGAAGTATCTCAGTTCTATCGATACCATTCCATGGGTGCGAATCAGGAATGCCAATATCACTTATCCTCTCAATTAATTCATCAATAAGTGCATGTCTTTTGGAGAAATCGTCGCTACTCCATGATTCATACCCGCTAAGCTTATAATCGTTAGGGTCAAAACCTGATTGTCTGAGACGTACCAGTTGCGCCATAACCTTATATGGCGTTAAGCCTGATGGCATGTACGTTTTATGAATCCTTGCGGGGTGATTGTTGAGGATATCTCGGCTTTCTGTGAGATTATTGACTAATGTATCTGGGAATTCTCCTCGAGGTGAACCAAGTTCCCAGACTCGCTTCAGTTCTTCAAGGAATGCTCTTTTGTTGGTTTTATTGCTATGTAGCTCTAAACAAGCATCTCCAACACCCGCCTGATCAAGTCTGCGCTTAACTACTTCAAGGGCCGCCATCTTTTCAGCTACAAACAATACTTTTTTACCGTCTGCGACTGCTGAAGCTATGATGTTAGCGATTGTTTGAGATTTACCAGTCCCTGGGGGACCCTGAATAACCAAGCTTTTACCATTACGTACTTCGTGAATGGCAAGAGTCTGTGAGCTATCACTGTCCAAAATATGAAGCATTTCTCGGGGGGGAATGACTGAGTCAATTACAATGTCGTCAGAGATTAACTCTCCACCAGAGAAGCCTGTTTCTAAAAGACATTTTATTGATTCCTGATCTGTAATTTTTGAATCCGAAGGCCAGTTATCAGGATCTAAATCTGTATACATCATAAATTTAGCATAGGAAAACAGACCTAGATTGACTTCATTTTCTAATACTTCCCAACCTTCTTTCAATGATATAGCTTGTTTTATATCTGCGAAATAATTCGTTAAAGAAAAATCCTCATCGATACTCAGGGGAGGTAGGGTTATTTGGTGAACACGGCTGAGGAATGTCTCCAGCGACAGGTTGCTAATGATGTCCTCATCCCTGACTTTAATTTTAAAGCGTTCTCCTGCTTTTGCTCGCATTAATTCAACTGGTAACAATAAAATAGGGGCATGGCGTATGTTTGCTTTATTATTAGGATCTATCCATTTAAGCGATCCTAGAGACAGAAACAGGATATTTACGCCTTGTTCTTCTTCAAGGGTTTTTGAGTCATAATATAAATCTAATAGCTTTTTTTGTAATGTCTTTGGCGTGAGCTTTGTCTGGAGTTTTGTATCATTGTGGTTGGTTTCGGAGTCATCTAAGAAAATAATGTCTTCGGACTCTGTGTCTGTCTCACTGTTCTCATTGCTTTCATTTGTTTTTTTATCTTCTCGACCATGAAGAAAAGTGAACGGCTTGCCTTCTTCAAAAAGCATCTTGAACAAAATGTCAGATCTTTCATTAACTACTTCCAAAAATTTTGTAGTCTTTGATTTTGGTATGTTAAGTAAACGATTTCTAGCTGTCAGATCGAGTAACTCTGCTCGCGACTTTTCAAGTTTTTGGCTGAGTGACAGATTGGAGTTTTTGTAAAGCGAGCCTTCAATTTCGTCCATTACGCATAACCTTGAATTGAAAATATATCAGTTAATCAGTGAGTTATGCTAATAGCTTTAAATCACTGCAATTTTTCTGTACATATTAGAATGTTTCAGCGAGAAAATTAAGAATTTTCTAATTAATCTTAATGTTATTTTATTTATCTATGTAATTCAGTTAGTTGCATGAAGGCGTAGATTTTTCTTTCTAATTTTCAAGATTAACTATAAGTTAACATGATATTTTTGTATAAAAAATAGACTATTTTGGTTTGGTGCGCCCTCAATTATTCTTTCCGTATGAAGTTGTCCGATAGTTTACGGTCGCGTGCAGTTGCGTTACTGAGATTTTGAAAAAATTGGCATGAGGAAACGAATTGAAGCTTTTTGATTATCTGATGATGACATTCCCAGATCTAACACCTGAATCTACGAAAGTCCATTTGGCACAAGTGAATGACTATAATGAGGATCCACTGATTAAATTTCGAGAAGAGACATTCGATGATTGGCAGTGCTGGCAGAAGAGACTTGAGTTCAATCGTAAATATGTTGTTTCACTAATCAGGATTGTAGGGTCTGAAACTTGGTTGTTTGCGGGCGCATTTCAACAAGTGGGCAATGCGGGAAAAAATGCCTATGCTAATCGTGAGGATATGTACTATCAGTACTATCTTAAAAAAATAGTTGAGACTGAAGAATATGCGGGACGTATGTATGTCACGTTTAAAAATCCTGCGAGAAGTTTTATCCGGGTTGGTGAAAGTATTCAAAACCAACTGTATGTAACTGCTATAACTCCAACGCGACTGAGTTTTGGAGAGTTTCCAGGTTACCGTAATATTATACTTAATTATAGCAGTATAGGTGCAATTCTTAGGCTTAATTTAAAATCTTGGCGAACCGCATTATCAATAGTTAAAGGGATTTATGTTTTAACTGATCAATTTGAAGGGAAGCTTTATGTTGGAAAGGCTGACGGCAGTGAAGGAATATGGGGACGATGGGAACATTATTTTGGTTCCGGGCATGGCGGCAATTTGGGGCTTAAGGAAGCTTTTGGTACATGCGACGAAAGCCGTTTGCAACATATAACTTTTGCGATACTTGAAGTGATTGACAATAATGCCGAGGTGAATGAAATTAACCGCCGTGAAAAGCACTGGAAAACTATACTTCTCTCTAGAAAGTTTGGGTATAACAGAAATTAATCAATTGTTAAAGTTTAAAGATATCGTTAGGGTATAATTAAGATGGCAGGTTCTGGTTTTAAAATTATTTAACAATAATTTTTTCTGAAAACTTTTTAAAAGTTAGACTGCTTAAGATTGTGAGTGTCATTTTTAATAAAAATAAGTATATTTGAAGGTTTTTTTGATCTATCTGAAAATTGCAGTAAGACCGCTATAGAAAATGCTTTAAGCGGTCTTTATTGATTATTTAAGGAGGTTGTTATTTCTCTAACCCCTTAATATTATGAATTAAACTGGCGACATCCCCATGTTTAGTATTTGCTGGTAGATTATCTTTGAGTAGTTTCCTGTTCACGGCTGTTTCTCTGTAGCCATGTTTACTGAGTAGGTCGTTGAGTTCGTATTCTTGAGAGGTATTAACATAGTCCCAATCTGACTTAGGCATTACTCTATCTCCATTTTTTTTTGTCTGCAAATGCACAGTAACTCTTGGCTAAAAAACAAACAAGAAGTGTTTTGTGTTTTGATTAATTTTTTTGATTCCGATCAAAAATTTTAAGATAAGCATCGGTTCAATATAAAAATATTTTTAAGGTTTTTAGCAAGATAAGTGGCGAGTTACAGTTTAACGGTGAAAATCTAAAATGTTGGACTCATATGCAGAATAATCGTTTTTTTTAGTTTATTATGATTTCTACGAATAGATAGATATATGAAGTACCGGGGAAGAAACTTGAATGATTTCATAAAGTATACTAAATCTTTGGATTTAGCTAAGTATTATGTTTATGCCTTTTATGACATAGATGATGGTTCAAAAAAGCCCTTTTACATTGGGAAAGGGAGGTCTGGTCGTTGTCTTGATCACATAAAACGTCCTGATAGCTCTCAAAAATCTGAACGCATTAAAGAGCTACTTGCAAAAAATAAATTGGGTATTGATATTCTTCGTCATGGCATGGATGAGCCAACAGCGAAACTTGTAGAGGCAACTTGTATTGATCTCTTAGGTGTTGGAGAGTTAACAAACAAAGTACGTGGTAGCAGTTCAATGATGGGGCGTATTACTCTTAATGAGCTTCAACATTTGCTCTTAAATGAAGAGACTGAGGTTTTACCTGAGCATGCGGGACTCGCTTTTCTTCTCAACAGTACATATAAATCTGGTATGACTTCACTGGAACTATATGAGGCTACACGTGGCATATGGGCTAACATTCCTAAAGATAAACAACTTAGATTTGCCTACGCAACATATGGCGGACTTATTATGGAAGTATACGAAATAGATTGTTGGGTCAAAGCTGGTTCGCAACAGTATTTTACTCGTGATCTGAATATTGCTGATAATTCCAATCGTTTCGAATTCGTTGGACGTATTGCTTCTAAAGAAGTAAGGGGTTTATATGTTGGGAAGTTAATAAAAAAGCCGAGAAGCCATGGAAGTCCATTTGTTAGAGTTGGGGTAATATGATTTTTTTCTGGGCTCTAACGATATTCGTGAATGATGCGACGAGTGTAAAATTAAAAAATATGAGTCAATAATTTATGCTATGTGCTTTTTTATTTCATTTAAAAGTTTTTTTTATACAATTTCCATTTGAAGATGTTTTTGTCAATGCTATCGGTGGCTTTTTAGGTTGGGCTGGGCTTTTCTGGTTGGCAATAAGTAAACGTGGAGTCAGATTATTAAGACAAAAGTTCAATCGTCCAAGCTTAAGGATTGAACTGCGAAAAACTCCAGAAAATATTTTTTCGGGAATAGAATTGGGTGCACCAGCACGATGGATTGAACAACAACTAGGGGCACCTACTAAGATAGGAAAAAAATGGTGGGGATATAGATTTTCTGACTCCATGGTATCGTTATGTTTTGATTCTAATGATTCAGTAGTTACTATCAGCGTAGCATTAATAGATAATAAAACAAATTTCAAATTTCCTGCTGAGCATTTTGATTGTCCTAATCTTGGTAAGTTAAGACTAAGCAATCTCTTAACCGTTCATGAGCTCTCCCTTGAGTATAAGAGTTCCTATCGACACAGTGAACTACTAATAACTGGAAGGGAAGGGCCAAAAGGAGCCTGGCACTACATTGCTTTTGGTGCCTTATCGCCTCAAATCCCTGGTCCTCTTTTAGAGGTGGAATTTACTTGGGATAGTGATCAAGATGTTCTCACCAGCCAACCTGTTAATACGAAAATTAATTGGGCTGCAATATCAAATACGTCTGAAATCGATACATTCCCTTGGGATTTCGGAATAATATCTAAGTCATAGATTGTGAAATTTTTGAGGATCTATTCAATCAATGCATTGTAAGCGATAGTGCAATGCCAAAAAAGCCAGTCACTATTGACTGGCTTTTAAAAAATGAAATTTATTGGCCTAAATCACGGAGCTTCTTACCAGACATCAGATTCTTTTCAATGTGCTCAAGAGTGACTCCTTTGGTTTAAGGGATCAGAAAAAAAGTTATCACGATAAAGATCAGGTTGAAGCCGGTATACAGCCAGAACGTTCCTGCAGGCCCAATACTACCCAGAAGTGACAGGAAGGTTGCTCCGATAATCATGTTGGCAACCCAGTTAGTCGTCGTTGAGCAGGTAATCCCGAAGTCCCGGCATTTCAGAGGTTGTATCTCAGAACACAGTATCCAGACCACCGGAGCGGCACTCATTGCATAGCCGCCTATACACAACATTGTCATACCCACTGACACCCATGACAGGCCGGTACTGATATCTCCCTCACCCGCTTTCATGAGGCAGTAGCCCAGAACCATATTACAGATGGTCACTTCACTTGTTTCCTAAATGATAGTCTTTATCTTGGATATGCTTCTAGATACTCTCCTACTATTAAATTTTAATTGAGGCTTAAAGATATAATAATTCATTATTCAGACCGATGTTTTTTTTAGGAGAACTCTTTTTTTCGCTGTTTTGCCAGTGCTAGAATGTTTTTTAAGTATTCAAAATGATTGATGATATTTTTCATTACAATGGCTCCAAGGGAAATGCCAAGAAGAAAAAACAAACCTAATATCGAAATTATATTGGCAACGTCAGTGTCGAATAATCCTTTAAATAAAATATTGCCTATTTTTTCAAGCCCCCCTAGAGCTTGTACAGCAGAGTATGATAATCCTAAAATAGATATAATGGCAGTTTTAGTACCAAAGAAATCTGATATACGTGCTTTAAATCGTTCAATTTTAAGATTTAACCAATATGTTGCATATTCCAACTCGGGAATAGAATAGTGATCGAGTTGTTCAACATTCTTCTCATCGTGATTGATTTCTATTTGAAAGTCGTTTAATACTTCCTTTCGCATATTAAAGAAGAATTTCATATCAGCGACTATAGGTGTTGATAAGCATATAATTCCAAAGATATGATTCATTATAAGTAGCAATAAAGCGTAAATTTCTACGCTCTTTTTATCAATATTAAAAGTTAAGCATAGAATAATTAGTGCCCCCAAGAGCAGAAGACATAGAAGGCATCCAAGCAAAGAGTAGTTTTGTATTTTTATTGAGGTTTTTTTCTTGGATTTAATCAACGCAAATGGAGTGTGTGATTCCATTTTACTAAGAATGCTAACTATTTGATTAACTCTATTCATTTTGTTCTCGCACGTCTAAATTTAAATGTTATTGTTCTAGTCAGTCTATCTTCGTGATTTAAATCAGAACACAATACATAATTAACAGTAACGATTTTTTAATGTTTGAAGATTTAAAATCATTTAAATTCTTCTATTATTTTTTGATTATAGTCTTCTAAGTATTTTTGTAATTCATTTCTGTCAATCAAGCGTACTTTTGCTGATTCAGCAAGTTCTTTCGCCGAATTAGTGAAATATGAATTTGTAATAACCATTGCTTCGTCACATGAGTAAAATGTTTTAGCGGAGATAGCTTGTTGTACAGCTGAATTACCAACTGAGCCAGAATAGTTTTTTGCCTGGATAACAATTTTTTTATCGAAACGAGTGACAAATAGATCTGCACCTTGATCCTGGGTTCTCTTTGTTTCTTTAACATCATACCCAAGAGTCTGGAAAATTTTGACTAAAAAGTCTTCAAATTCAAAACCATTCATTGAATCCACTGAGTACATATTAACATATTTATCGGGATTGAAGTGCTCAAGGCGTGTAGCCAATCTTTCGACTAAAATGTCAAAGTATATAGTTTCACAGATTGATATATATTTTCTAACATTATCAATCGATATTAATGGTGTGCCTGGAATGTTTTGAGCATTCTCATTGAAATCTAATGCAGGGAAGGTTATTTTATTGTTCCAGACAAAATATAGAAATAAAGATAGATCCGCTCTAAAGGTTGTTCCTGCTTCTTCAATCCATGATTTTAAAGATTCCGTTAATGTAGGTTTGATATGTCTTTTGATCTCTTTCGCAAACCCGTTATATACAGCGTTGAAAGATGTAGTAAGTAAAAGCTTGTCCAAAAGCATTGGCAGCTCTTCTAATTCATTAAAGCCCTTTCGAACAAGGACCTCACGGAATAATACAAAATCAGAATAAGTGCTTTTGTCTTCCGATAAATCACTTTCTGACCGCTTATCATGTGAAAATTTTGTCGTGTAGATGAAATTGGTGAAGTAAGGATCCTTAAATGTTGCATATTTATCTAGGACATTTTGCAGGAGACTATTGAGTTGGGATTGCTCTTTCTTTTTTCCGAATAAGTCTTTTATGATTCCTTTTGACTGATATTGAAACTCTGGATAAAAAGAGGGATTTAGAGGAATCATTTGTTCTGAGGTTACAGGGGGAGGCGTTTTTGTGCCCCATGAATTCGTTGCAGTTGGTACTCCGCCAGAACACCAGGGACAAATAATTTCGAAAGATGTCTTGCTGCATGAGTAACACTGATAAATCATTAGGCTATTTCCTTTTGAAATTATTAGGCTTAGTCACGGTCTTTGGATCTTAAGGTTTAGTTGCTACTCTTTTAGTTGAGTATAAAAGTAGATGCAAATACTTTTCATACTTTCACGTCATGGTAATGATTTACTGAATCATTTTCCAATCCTGATGAAAAGCTATAGTTGCCACTTGCTGATTGTTCAACATGCCTACCCCACCAAGCCATCATATCTCTTCGTTGTTCGAGATACTGAGAACGGTTATAAGCTCTCCTGACCTCATTGGTATCAATGTGAGCCAGTGCTGCTTCAATAACGTCAGGTTGAAATCCCTTCTCGTTGAGAACAGTTGAGGCTATGGATCTCATACCATGCGCAACAAGGATATCTTTGAAGCCCATACGTTTCAGCGCCATGTTTGCCGTCTGACTGTTCATTGGTTCCAGGGGATTACGGTAACCGGGAAAAACGTGTGGTCTATGCTGGCTGATTGGCTTCATAACTTCTAGCACAGCAAGTGCCTGTTCAGACAGCGGTACAATATGCATACGTTTCATTTTCATGCGACCAGCAGGAATGTGCCATTCCTTTTTCTCGAAGTTGATTTCATCCCAGCGTGTCATCGCCGCTTCTGCCGGTCGTGTCATTGTAAGGAGCTGCCATTCGATAAGACAGCGCGTCTGTCTGCCAATACTCGCAAATGCGAGATTCTTCATAAGCAGAGGTAGCTGTTCAGGTAAGAGGGCGGGGCGGTGTTTTACTTTTGGCTTATGGAACGTCTTACCGATTTTTGCCGCTGGGTTTGAACTGACTAAGCCAGAGTTCAAAGCATAATCCATAACCTCATTAATACGCTGACTCAACCTTTTAACAGTTTCGAGTCTGCCTGCCGCATGAGTTGGGCTAAGGGATCCAATGAACTGTTGGGCTGTAATGCTGGAAATAGGCATGGAGCCGATATGTGGGAACACATATTTACTCATTGAACGCCAGATATCGTTAAGAGTGTGAGTTGTTAATCCTGCTGCCTCTTTGGTCTTAAACCACTCAGCTGCAACTTTTTCAAACGTACTTTCACTCACACTCTTCTGACGAAGTTGCTCTGCTTTTTTGTGCTCTTGAGGGTCGACGTCTTTGCTGAGAAGAGCGCGGGCTGATTCACGATTTTGGCGGGCTTCAGAAAGCGAAACGGAAGGGTATGAACCAAAGCTGATCATGGCCCGTTTACGAGTAAAGGGTTTGTAATAACGAAACCGCCAGAGTTTTGAGCCTCCGGGAGTTACCTGCAGTTCCAGACCGTCCCCGTCATAAAGAACCAATGCTCGTTCAGCAGCTTTGGCGTTCTTCACTTCGGTATTGTTTAAGGGCTTGGTCTGTCTTGCCATGGGCAGTCTCCATTCTGTTCCTCGGAAGGCTTAGGCATATCAAAAGGCAGTCTTAAAAACGTATGCCCATGGGTATGCCTAAATCAGGTGGATTCCACTGTATCAATCAGGATTTCACTAGACAACAGAAAAACAGCAGGTTTCAACAACCTACTGTTTAAACTGTTTTTTATGGTTCTCTCTGGACTTCACCAGACAAAACGTTGGGATAATTTGGTCGGCACGAGAGGATTTGAACCTCCGACCCCTGACACCCCATGACAGTGCGCTACCAGGCTGCGCTACGTGCCGAACTTTGGAAAGCTAGTCTACTGATTCTTCGTACGAATGCAAGCTACCCGGCAACTAACTGCCGCATTATTAATCAGTTAGCGATAAAACGTTTCTCTTCTGTGAGCACCTGCAACAATAGCGCCAGCTCCGGTTTATGATCTTTCAGCACTTTTCCACTGGCGTCATAAGCGCGGTAGCTCCCGTTATTGTTCAGCACCAGCGTGATGTCACGCGTCGTGATCACCAGCTTGTTGTCTTCACTACTGGTGACCCAGTCATGGCGACGTTGAGCAGCAAACAGATCTTCGCCCTGGGCATAATTCACCGGATTCGTACTTACGTGTAGCAAGCGCTGCATCAGCGTCACCATCACATCCTGATGATCGGAAAGGCGCGTCACTGTCTGTGCTGGCGTATCCGGCCAGTGAATAACCAGTGGAACCTGCAGGATTTGGCGATTGCCTTCATTATCGGGATCGCCATCCAGCGGCACGCCATGCTGCGCCGTAATGACCACCACGGTGTTTTTCAGCAAGTCACGTTGCTGCAGCGTAGTGAGAATGGCCTGAATCTGTTCATTGAGCGCCGGTGCCTGGCGCATATAGCTGCGCTGCCGTGCTTTGGCGTTATCACCGCTCACTGTCGGGCCATGCAGTGCCACCCAGGAGAACCATGGCGTACCATCGCTCTTTTGAGCGCCCAGCCAGTTTTGCCATTGCGAGACGGTGCTGGCATTGGGTTGTTCTTCACTGGCAGGCAGCGTGTAGTCGGACAGCAGAGCCTGACGATAAAGTGGCTGACTAAATCCATCCGATGAGAACAGGCCAAACTGATAGCCCTGGGTGCTCAATGCGGTGAGAAGGGCGGACGGCGTTCGCTGTGCCAGCACACCGTTCATATAGCTGGCCGAGATACCGTAGAACAGACCAAACAGGCCTTTTTCTGCATTATCGCCCGCGCTGAAATGTTGGGTAAAGCGTACGTTCTGGCTGGCAAACTGGTTCAATGCTGGCAGGGCGCTGTCACTACTGGCGCTGTTCAGCCCATCCACCGTAATCACTAACAAATTATCGCGCGCGCCTTTATCCGCAAAGGTGATATCACTGAGCGGATACTGTACTGCTGCGGCTTCAGGATCGCCTTGTTGCACCAGACGGCGCTGATATTCCTGCGCATCCAGCAAACCGTGGCGCTCCAGAAAGCGACGTGCCGTCATAGGATAGGAAAGGGGCAAATTTGCGCGCTGCATGGTAATCGGGCGATAAAAATTGGCATCAGCCCAGATATACATTAAGTGGCTGGCAAAGAAGGCGCTGATAAAGAGTGCTGCCAGCGGCTTGCCAAAAGAGCGGCGGTTCAGGCTGCGCAGCTTCTGCCAGCTCCAGGTAGCAAACAGAATCTCCACCAGGAAAATCAGCGGCACACCGATAAACATCAGCTGCCAGTCGCGCGCCATTTCACTTTGATCGGGGTTAATCACCAGTTCCCATACCACCGGATTAAGGTGTAAATGGAAACGGTTGAACACGGCACTGTCGACCATCAGCAACGTTAAGCCGGCGGTGGCGACCACCGTCGAAAGCACCCGCATCAAACGTTGCGACATGACGACAAACGTCAGCGGGAAGATAATCAACAGATAAGCGGCAAACACAATAAAGCTGAAGTGACCCACCCAGCTTGTGTACGCATAGATACGTCCCGCCAATGAGGCAGGCCAGTCGGCAACCAACAGATAGCGGCTACCCAGAATCAGCGCGAAAAAGATATTGAACAGAGCAAACCAGTGTCCCCAGCTAATCATCTGGGAGACTTTCTCGCGGTAGCGCTGTCGGTTGGTTACCATAGTTTTACGTCAGATCAGCGAATTAATGGGTGCTGTCGTCTACCGATGCCTGCAGAGCATCAGCAAAAGAACGTGCCAGAGAGCGGCGTTGCGCAGGCGCAACATCGCTGTTAATCAGGTTGGTTACCATGTTCCCCAGTACCATCAGGGAGAGGTCGGTGGGTGCCTGGTCTTTTTGCAAAACCTGCGCCATTTCCGCGAGGAGTTGTTCAACGCGTTGGTCGCTGTAACGGGATGATTGTGGCATAGCGAAAAGTTATCTCGTCTCAAAAGGCGATATAGTACCGGAACAGCGCACTTTTTTCCGCAAATTTATCGAAAGCGCACTGTTCGCATGATGCATGGAGTTGAAAGCTGCTGCTGGCGGTGTTTGAATACGCGCCTGTGCTATTAGGAGAGTTTACCATGAGTCTGGATATCGACCAGATTGCCTTGCATCAGTTAATTAAACGTGATGAAAATCAGTTAGAGCTGGTGCTTCGTGATTCGTTACTGCCTGCCACCAACACCGTCGAAGCGATGGTGGAAGAGCTGCACCGTGTTTACAGTGCGAAAAGTAAAGCTTACGGGCTGTTTAATGCTGAAAGCGAACTGGCAGAAGCGCTGCGCAACTGCCGCAAAGGTAACGATGATTTTCTCGCTTTTAGCCGGGCTGCGACCGGACGTCTGCGTGATGAACTGGCAAAATATCCGTTCGCCGAAGGCGGCGTGGTGCTGTTTATTCAGTATCGCTACCTGGCGGTCGAATATTTACTGGTGGCGGTGTTGAACAGCCAGTCCAGTATGCGCGTCAACGAACAAATGGATATCAGTAGTACCCATTATCTGGATATTAATCATGCCGATATTGTGGCACGTATCGATCTGACCGAATGGGAAACGAATCCGGAATCAACCCGTTATCTGACCTTCCTGCGTGGACGCGTCGGGCGGAAAGTTTCTGATTTCTTTATGGACTTCCTGGGTGCGGAAGTCGGACTGGACACCAAGGCGCAAAACCGGGGACTGTTACAGGCAGTGGATGACTACTGTGACGAGTCGAACCTGGATAAAAACGAACGCCAAAATTACCGTCAGCAGGTTTACAGCTACTGTAATGAGCAGCTTCAGGCGGGCGAAGAGATTGCGCTAAAAGAATTATCAGGCGAGCTCCCTCCGCTGGGTGAAAAGACGTTTGAAGCCTTTACCCAGGAACAGGGCTATGAACTGGAAGAACATTTCCCGGCGGATCGCGGTACGTTACGCCAGTTAACCAAGTTTGCCGGCAGCGGCGGCGGTCTGACCCTGAACTTCGACGCACTGTTACTTGGTGAACGCATTTTCTGGGACCCGGCAACGGATACGCTGACCATCAAAGGAACGCCACCTAACCTGCGCGAACAGCTTCAACGCCGCACCAGCAGCAAGTAATGCCAGGCCGGGGCAATGCGTTCCGGCGGATAACAGACAAAATAAAAGGGCCGGTTTCGCAACCGGCCCTTCTACGTTCAACCCATTCGGCGATTAAGCGCGAACGAAGTCGATGTGGTGCAGTTTTGGCTTGAACGGGTGACGCTGAACAGCCTGCACTTTAACTTTGGTGTCTTTACCGTCAACCACCAGAGTCAGAACTTCATCGTAGAAGCCTGGCTTAGTTTGCAGGTTCATCACCTGGTCGTGGTCAAGGTCGATAGCAACCGCTGCTTCTGAACCACCGTAGATGATGGCCGGGAAACGGTTTGCTGTGCGCAGGCGGCGGCTCGCACCCTTACCCTGCTCTTTACGTTCTGCTGCTTCGATAGTGAACATTGATACGTCTCTTTATGATTCCTGCTACAGGCGACCCAGTAACAGAAGGGTTATTCAACACTGCTTATGCACATGCAAAAGCGGGCGGCATTATAGCCGTAATAGGCAGCAGGGGCAAACGCTAATCCGGCCTAACGGAGTTCGTTAGCGCGGCGAAAGCGTCCCTGGTAGTCAAAGAGCTTTTCACGGATCTGCCAGAAGTGGCCTTTGGCACGCGCCACAACAAAATCGGGATGGCGCAGCAGGGGTTGCAAAGCCAGCACATCGGCAGCGGTTTGCCAGCCTAATGGCACGCCAGGGGCGCGCTGATGAGGGCGCATAAACAGTTGCTCAAACGCTTTGCGCTGTGCAGGCGTTTGCAGGCGAAACCGTTCGCTGACGCTGGTGCCATCTTCATCAAAATAGGTGGCTTTCAACCATTCGCCTTTGTCGTCCTTACCCTGTTCCAGCGTCATGCCGCCGCAGCGCAGTACGCGTGCATCTTTCAGCTTCAGGGCGGCTTTGAGCATATCATCGGGATCGACCAGAATCTTGTCGCATTCCCGACAGTGGCGAGCGGCGATATCGTTTTCAGCATTACAGTCCGGGCAGTTTTTAAAGCGAAACCGATAGTCGCACTGTTCCCGCTCGCCTTCATCGTCTTCCAGAACGCCCTGACAACGCCGGCCAAAGTGCTCAATCACCATGCCGTCCTGGGTGGCCTTGCCCCAAAATGTATTCGCGAAACCACATGCAGGGCAAAATACCTGCACCGGCTGATTGTCGCTTTTGCCTTTTGGCGCGCCCACTTCAGGGGTAAAAAGATCGTGCGGATTTCCGGCGTAGTCCAGAATCAGGCAATCTTTTTTACCGGGCGACAAACGTAAACCGCGTCCCACAATTTGTTGATACAGGCTGACCGACTCGGTGGGGCGCAGGATTGCAATCAGATCCACATGCGGCGCATCAAAGCCGGTCGTTAACACCGCGACGTTAACCAGAAATTTAAGCTGCTGGGCTTTAAACGCCGCGATCACCGCATCGCGCTCCTGCGCATGGGTTTCCGCCGACACCAGTGCGCTGTTCTCGGGCAGCAGGCCCAGAATTTCGCGCGCGTGCTCCACGGTGGAGGCAAACAGCATGACGCCGTGGCGATCCTCGGCAAATTCTACAATTTGCCGGATGATATGCGGAGTAATCCGCTGCTGCTGTTTGAGCTCCCGATTCAGGTCGGCTTCGCTGAACAGACCATTAGCCTGAGCGGTGAGACGGCTGAAATCATATTGAACTACCGGCATATCCAGCCGTTCTGGCGGCACCAGAAACTGATGCTTGATCATGTAGCGCAGAGGCAGCTCGTAGATGCAGTCACGGAACAGGGCCTTCTCATCGCCACGGACCATGCCGTGGTAATGAAAGCGATAAATCCATCCCTTGCCCAGGCGAAACGGCGTGGCGGTCAGACCCAGCAATCGCAACTGGGGATTGTGCTGGCGCAGATGATGAAAAATCTGCTGGTACTGGCTCTCTTTATCGTCGCCAATACGGTGGCACTCATCCACAATGACCAGTGAGAAAGCACTGTCAAACAGGCTGAGATTACGTGCAACGGACTGGACGCTGCCGAACACCACCTTTCGCTGGCTCTCTTTACGCTGCAACCCTGCCGCAAAGATATCGGCCTCAAGTCCGTAAGCCTGATATTTGCTGTGATTTTGCGCCACCAACTCTTTGACGTGCGCCAGCACCAGCACCCGACCGCGTGCCAGGCGCGCCAGTTCGGCAATCACCAGGCTTTTTCCGGCCCCGGTGGGCAGGACGATCACGGCAGGTTCATGATGGCGACGGAAGTGGGCGATGGTGGCATCGACCGCGTCCTGTTGATAAGGGCGTAAGGTAAAAGACATGCTGCTCACTTTTGTAAAATCTGCCGCAATTATGCCACGAATCCACTGTAAACGCGCTGTCAGCGAGGCGCAGTTCAGGATATACTTCTCATACTTTTTCAACGGTTAAACAGGCCGTTTTAGTTTCCCTCCGCAGTAACAGGCAAAACGAATTCATGCGACTCGACAAATTCATCTCTCAGCAACTGGAAATCAGCCGTGCTATCGCTGCACGTGAAATCCGTGGTCAACGTGTCACCGTTAACGGTGACGTGGTGCGCGACACCGCTTTCAAACTCCAGCCCGATCACGAGGTTGAGTATGACGGCAACGTGTTGCAGATGCAGACCGGGCCGCGCTACTTTATGCTGAATAAACCGCAGGGTTATGTCTGTTCCACGGACGATCCCGATCATCCCACCATTATCTATTTCATTGAAGAACCGATGGCATTTAAGCTGCATGCCGCAGGCCGGTTGGATATTGATACCACCGGTTTAGTTCTGCTTACGGATGATGGTCAGTGGTCACACCGCATTACCTCACCGCGTCACCATTGCGAGAAAACCTACCGTGTGACGCTGGAAGCGCCGGTGAGCGAGGATACGGCCGCGCAATTCAGCGCAGGTGTGCAACTGCATAATGAAAAGCACCTGACAAAACCTGCTCAGCTTGAGGTCATCACGCCCACTGAGGTGCTGCTGACGCTTAGCGAAGGCCGTTACCATCAGGTGAAACGTATGTTCGCCGCCGTGGGTAACCGGGTCGTTGGCCTGCATCGCGAGCGCATTGGCGCGATTGCGCTGGACGACGCGTTAGAACCGGGGGAATACCGCCCGTTAACCGCAGAAGAGATAGCCAGCATTGGCTTGCCAGAAGAACTTAAACAGAAATAGCGAGAAACCCGGTGCGTAAGGAAAAGAATTCGCCGATGGGCCTGGTCGTTATTCTCGGCCTGTTAGCGATGTTGATGCCGTTATCGATAGACATGTATCTGCCAGCGATGCCACAAATTGCGCGCCAGTTTGCGGTGTCCGCCGGGAGCGTGCAGATGACGCTCAACCTTTACATCCTGGGGTTTGCCATCGGTCAGTTGATCTACGGTCCCCTGGCCGACAGCTATGGCCGCAAGCCGGTCATTACGCTGGGTACCCTGATCTTTGCCTGTGCGGCGGCGGCCTGCGCACTCTCGCAGTCGATTGAACAGCTTATTGCGATGCGGTTTTTGCACGGCCTGTCTGCGGCCGCCGCCAGCGTTGTGATCAATGCGCTGATGCGCGACAGTTACTCGAAAGAGGACTTTTCGCGCATGATGTCATTCGTGATGTTAATTACCACCATCGCACCGCTGCTGGCCCCGATTATCGGCGGCTGGCTGCTGTTAATCTGGAGCTGGCACGCCATTTTCTGGACGCTGTCGATAGCGGCCGTTATCACCACCGTGCTGGTGGCGACCCAGATTCGCGAAACCCTTAAACCTGAGCAGCGGCAGCGCTTTCACCTGCGCACTACGCTGGGGAATTTCGTTATCCTGTTTCGCCATAAGCGGGCGTTCAGCTATATGTTATCAAGCGGATTCTCGTTTGCGGGGCTGTTCACTTTTCTCAATGCCGGCCCTTTTGTTTACATCGAACTGAATCACATTTCGCCGCAGAGTTTTGGCTACTACTTCGGCCTGAATATTGTGTTTTTGTTCATCATGACGCTGATTAACAGCCGGGCAGTGCGCCATTTTGGCCCCGTCGCCCTGTTCCGTTTTGGGTTGTTGGTGCAGTTTGCGATGGGCATCTGGTTGTTGATGGTGAGCGCTTTCGATCTGGGGTTCCTGCCGCTGGTATTGGGCATTGCGATGTTTATCGGCTGTGTTTCCATGGTGTCGTCTAATGCGATGGCCGTCATCCTTGATGAGTTTCCGCATATGGCCGGTACCGCCTCCTCTCTGGCGGGTACGTTACGCTTTGGTGTCGGCGCACTGGCTGGCGCGCTGCTGTCTCTGTTCAGTTTTAACAGTGCCTGGCCTATGGTAGGAACCATTGCGCTGTGCGCGACCCTCTCTGTTTTGTTATTTCTCTACGCTTCACGTCCTCGTTCCGTCGCCCGCTAAGCGGGCGTCGCGCCTTGCTGCGATCCGCCTTTATCCGCTTATAAAATAATGTTTCTTATTTGTGAAAAAAAATAGCAAATAAAGTAATCACATTGGGTCTAAAATGATTGTTAGTTATCATTAAACGCGGTACATATAGCCCAAAGTGAGATTTAACTCTCAAATTTGCTTTTACAGGACGCCTTGCAGGATCTGCGCGTTAGCATGATTTAACGGCTCTCGATGCAGATACCGTTGGTTGTAAATTGAGCTTCATTCTCTGGAGATACTGATCACTATGTTGCAACTTTCGGTTGTGCATCGCTTGCCACAGCGGTTTCGCTGGATTAGCGATCGTCGTGGCGTGATTGAAACCGACGATGTCGGCTCAGAAGAGCATGATGTGATTGCGCTGCGGCTGATCAGCCATGATGGCGTCCCGGCATGGGAAATTCTGCACGAACTCAAAGACATGCTGGCAGCCATTCAGGTGGACGGAAAAATCGCCGAGTGCGAAGGGCAACCCTGCCTGTTTATCCGCCGGTGTGATGAGAGCGCCACAAACTGCTGCCTGAAAAATCAGGGCGTGGCTATTGCGGAAACCTTTATTGGTCACTGAGCGTGACGGAACCCAGCAACTCGCGGGTATAAGCCTGTGCAGGCGCGGCAAACAACGCTTCACAATCGCCTTGTTCAACGACCTCGCCCTGACGAAGTACGATCAGCTGATGGCAGAGCGAGCGTACCACTTCTAAATCATGACTGATAAACAGATAGCTCAGTTGACGCTGTTGCTGTAATCCGCGCAGCAGGGTCAGAATCTGTTTCTGCACTGAGCGATCGAGCGACGACGTCGGTTCATCCAGTACCAGTAGTTCCGGTTCAAGAATCAGGGCGCGCGCAATGGCAATGCGCTGACGCTGGCCGCCTGAAAATTCCGCCGGGTAGCGATGGCGGCTCTCTGTATCCAGACCCACCTCTGTCATTACCGCGTTAACCCGTTCATCCTGCTGGGCCGCACTCAGCTGTGGATAATGCACCGCCAGGCCTTCGGCGATGATCTGCTGCACCGTCATACGGGGATTCAGCGCAGAATTAGGGTCCTGAAACACCACCTGAATACGGCGACGTAACGGCAACAGTTGCTTTCGTGACAGCTGATGCAGTGGCCGATCGTCAAACCAGACCTCGCCCTGAGCCGCAATAAGACGCAGCAGGGCCAGGCCCGTAGTGCTTTTACCTGAGCCAGATTCGCCTACCAGCCCCAGACTTTCTCCCCGTTTCAGGCTAAAACTGAGGTTATTTACGGCGATTTTCTCGCCCGTTTTACGTTTAAATAACCCCTGGCGCAGGGGAAAACCGACGCGCAGATTATCCACTTTCAGGATAACCGGCGTCGCTGCAGGAAGGGGCACGGCACGCCCTTCCGGATCGGCCGCCAGCAGTTGCTGGGTATAAGCGTGCTGTGGCTGCGTGAGCAGCGGTTGGCTGCGGTTGTGCTCAACCACCCGTCCAGCGCGCATCACGCTCACGCTGTCCGCCAGTTGGCGAACAATTTTCAGGTTATGGGTAATAAACAGCATCCCCATATTCAGTTCCTGTTGCAGTTCGCGCAGCAGGTTAAGGATTTGCGCCTGAACCGTTACATCCAGCGCAGTCGTGGGTTCATCGGCAATCAACAGTTTCGGCTGGGTGAGCAGGGCCATGGCTATCATCACGCGCTGGCGTTCTCCCCCGGAGAGCTGGTGGGGAAAATCATTCAGGCGCGAGGCCGGCTGGCGAATACCGACGCGATCCAGACAGCGCAGTATTTCTGCCCGCGCGGCTTCACGTCGCATCCCACGGTGTAGCGAAAGCACTTCGTATAACTGTTTTTCAATACTGTGCAGAGGGTTCAGGGACACCATCGGTTCCTGAAAAATCATGGCCATCTGATTACCGCGCAGACCGCGAAGCCGTTGCTCCGATGCCTGTAGCAGGTCTTCCCCAGCCAGCAGGATTTCCCCCTGGGGATAGGTCACCGCAGCGTCATGAAGCAGGCGCATGATCGACAGGGCAGTAACGCTTTTCCCGGAACCGGATTCGCCTACCAGAGCCAGGGTTTCACCCGCTTCAACGCGCAGCGAAACATCCTCCACCACCTGATGTAGCTGTTTGCCCTGACGAAAGGCGACGGAAAGATGATTAACAGCAAGCAGCGGGGCGCTCATTCAGACTCCTTTACTGGGATCAAAAGCGTCGCGCACGGCTTCGCCAATGAAAATAAGCAGCGACAGCAGAATCGCCAGCGTGAAAAAGCCAGATAAACCCAGCCACGGTGCCTGCAGGTTATTTTTACCCTGTAGCAACAGTTCACCGAGAGAAGGCGAACCAATGGGCAGGCCAAAACCGAGAAAATCGAGCGAGGTCAAAGTGGTGATGGAACCGCACAGGATAAAAGGCAGAAAAGTCAGTGTGGCCACCATTGCATTGGGTAATATATGGCGCAGCATGATCCGTCCGTCACTGACGCCCAGCGCCTGCGCGGCGCGAATATAGTCAAAGTTACGCGTACGCAGGAACTCAGCGCGTACCACGCTGACTAAACTCATCCAGCCAAACAGCACGGTGACCAGCAGCAGCCACCAGAAGCTGGGCTGGATGACGCTGGACAGTAAGATCAGTAAAAACAGCGACGGCATTCCGGACCAGACCTCAATCAGGCGTTGACCAATCAGATCCACTCTGCCACCAAAATAGCCTTGTATCGCGCCGATCACGATGCCAATCACGCTGGAAAACAGGGTTAGCAGTAAGCCGAACAGCAACGAAATACGCAGGCCGTACAACAGGCGCGCCAAAACGTCGCCACCGTTCGCGTCTGTGCCCAGCCAGTTTTGCCATGATGGCGGAGAAGGGAAGGGCACCTGTGACGCAAAATTAATGCTGTTGGCACCAAAGCGAATCGGCGCCCACAGCGCCCATCCCTGCTTTTCAATACGCTGTTGCAACCAGGGGTCCTGATAATCTGCCGCGGTAGCAAACTCGCCACCGAAATCGCTTTCGCTGTAGTTGAAAAATAGCGGGGCGTACCAGCGTTGCTGATAATGCACCAGCAGCGGTTTATCATTGGCGACTAACTCGGCACACAGGGAAAGGACGAAGATAAGCAGAAAAACCCACAGCGACCAGTAGCCACGGCGGTTATGACGAAAGCGCTGCCAGCGCTGCTGATTCATCGGGGAAATGTGCATTACCGCCCCTCGAAATTAATGCGTGGATCAACCAGGGTATAGGTTAAATCGCTCAGGATATTCATCAGCAAACCAATCAAGGTGAAAATATACAAGGTGCCAAACATCACCGGATAATCGCGCTGGACGGTAGCGTCAAAGCCCAGTAAGCCCAGGCCATTCAGCGAGAACATCACCTCAATCAGTACCGAACTGGTAAAAAACATGCTGATAAAAGTGGCAGGGAAACTGGCAATCACCAGCAGCATCGCATTGCGAAACACATGGTGATAAAGAATGCGCCGTTCCGAAACGCCTTTGGCCCGGGCAGTGACCACATACTGTTTTCGAATTTCATCAAGAAATGCGTTTTTAGTCAGCATGGTTAAGGTGGCAAAACCGCCAATCACCGTAGCCAGTACCGGCAGCGCGATATGCCACAGATAATCGGTTACTTTGCCGTACCAGGGGAGCGTATCAAACTGTGGAGAGGTCAGTCCGCGCAAGGGGAACCAGTCGAAATAGCTGCCGCCCGCAAACAGAACAATCAAGACAATGCCAAACAGAAACGCCGGGATGGAGTAGCCAATGATAATGAAGGTGCTGCTCCAGATATCGAACGTGCTGCCATTACGCACGGCCTTTTTAATGCCCAGTGGAATCGACACCAGGTAGATGATCAACGTACTCCACAGACCAAGGCTGACAGAAACGGGCAGGCTCTCTTTGATTAACTGTAATACGGAGGCACTGCGGAACAGGCTGTCGCCAAAGTCGAAGCGCACATAATTCCACAGCATCGTAAGATAGCGTTCCCCGATAGGTTTATCGAAGCCGTAACGTCGCTCAATTTCTGCGATAACTTCGGGGTCGAGACCGCGCGCGCCGCGATACTGATTATCCCCGGGCGTGAGGCGATGCAGACTGGCCTGCGTACCGCCGCTGTCACCGCCGCCCGCACCGGGCCGCCCGCTGGTTTGTCCAAACTGAATATTTGCCAGCGCCTGATCGACCGGGCCACCTGGTGCTATCTGTACAATAAAAAAGTTGAGCGTAATGATCGCCCATAAGGTAGGAATAATCAGTAACAGTCTGCGTAAAAAATAACGTGCCAACCGGGCTCTCCTCAGCGTCTGTCGGCCGGCAGTCGCCCGGCTTTATTCACGTCATACCACCAGTTATCCACACCTGTGCTGTAGGCAGGTTTAACGGCAGGATGGGAAAATTTATCCCAAAAGGCAAGCCGCTGCTCGGCGCTATACCACATCGGGATCATATAAGCATTCCACAGCAAGATGCGGTCCAGCGCCTGTCCCAACGGCAGCAACGCGTCGGCATCGTCCTGATGAGCGATGATCTGTTTGACAACATTATCGACCATGGGATCTTTTACCCTCGCCGTGTTCCACGAAGACTGAATATAGTCTGACTGCCAGTTGGCCTGCAGATTGCGTGAGGGCGTCGGCATAGCATGATAAATATTACTGACCATATCATAGTCGCCGCTACGCAGGCGGCGCAGGTACTGCGAGCTGTCAATCTGGCGCAGGGTTAACGTGATACCCAGCCGCGACAGACTATGCTGATAGGGAAGCGCCCACTCGCTATTCGCACCGGCAGGCAGCAACAACTCTGCGGTAAAGGGCTGCCCGGTTTTATCGTTCACCAGGCGCTGGTTATGGATATGCCAGCCAGCCTGATTCAGCAGTGACATGGCCTTAAGCAGGTTAGCGCGATCGTAGCCGCTGCCGTCAGTTTTCGCGGGCGCATAGGCTTCAGTAAAGATTTCAGGAGGTAACTGTGATTTGAACGGTGCCAGTATTTTCCGTTGTGCAGCATCAGGCACGCCTTGCGCCGCGTACTGCGTATTCTGAAAATAACTGCTGGCTCGCTTAAAAGCATTATAAAACAGTGCTTTATTCATCCATTCGAAATCAAAAGCCAGCGCCATTGCCTGCCGTACCCGGCGATCGTGAAACAAGGGTTTTTCATTATTCAGCGCCAGCCAGCGCGTATCAATTGAGGCCGTATTCGGCGTGGTCTCTTTAACGATCTGCTGATTATCGAAGTTACGACCCAGATACTGAGTGGCCCATTTCTTCCCCGACGTTTCTTCGCGGAGATCAAAGGCACCGGCTTTGAATGCCTCAAACGCAACGTTGTCATCCAGATAATAGTCATAACGCATGACATCAAAATTGAAACGGCCACGATTGACCGGCAAATCCGCCGCCCAGTAGTTTTTGACCCGACTGAATTCAATAAACTGGCCCAGTTTCCACTTACTCACGCGATAAGGCCCGCTCGACAACGGAGGCTGGCTCAGCGGCTCATTGAATTTTTTATTCTGCCAAAACGTTTGAGATATCACTGGGAGCGTCAGCAACCCCAGCATCAGGTCTTTATCCGGGGCCGGTAAGGTGATTCGTACCGTCTGGGGGTTAAGGGCTTTAATTGTTACACCACGATAAAATATTCGGAACTGTGGAACGCCCTCGGTCATAAATTTTTGGAAAGTAAAGGCCACATCGTCAGCCGTGATGGGAGAACCATCGTGAAACTGTGCGCGAGGGTTAAGCGTAATTTCCATCCAACTGAAGTCATCAGGATGCCGGGCTGATTCAGCAATCAGCGGATAGTAGCTGCTGGTTTCGTCATCCGAGGTAGTGAATAAGCTGTCATACAGTGGCCCGGTGCCGACGCCAGGGTTGCCTCGTGAGGCATAACGGTTGAAGTTATCGTAAGTGCCGATGACCGACAGGACAATTTTGCCGCCCTTTGGTGCCGCAGGATTCACATAGTCATAGTGACGGAAGTCTCTGGGGTACTTCGGCGATCCCAGTTGAGCAAAGGTGTAACTTGTCTGAACGGAAGAAGCATGCAGCGGGGTGATGAGCAAGCTACACAGCAGCAAAATGACAAAGCGGAGCGGCATAAGGGATGTTCTCTCCTGTGAGTGTCTTGCACCGCAGCGATAATCGACGGTGATTAACGCGTGGGTTGACTGTTTTGACGTTGAAAATAGTCTCTTACCTGCTCTGGACGTAACGGCCGACTGAAGAAATACCCCTGTAAATGGGTGACGCCGCGGTTGATCAGCCAACTGGCTTGTTCATCGGTTTCCACACCTTCAGCCACGCTCATCAGGTTGAGCCTTTTAGCCAGTTGTAACACCGTATCCAGCACGGGTGAAGTGATCGTTTCGGTGCCAATACTTTGCACAAATCCACGATCGATTTTCAGATAATCAAAAGGGTACTTTTCAAGATAGATTAGCGCACTGTGCCCGGTGCCAAAATCATCCACTGCGATTTTAATTCCCCGCTGATGTAGCCAGTGAAACAGTTCAGTCGCATTGCCGTTTTCAACTACGGCCCGTTCAGTGATTTCGAAGACGTACTGAAAATGATCGTGAGGCATATTGTCCTGCCAGTACAGAACATCGTCACGGAAGCTGCAGGCGCTCAGATGCAGGGGGGAAATATTTAAGCTGAGGCAGGTTCCTTTGGGCAGGCTATGACGTAGCTGGTGTGCATCGCGGGCGACCAGTTCAAACAGGTGGCGGGTCAGGGGGATAATTTGGTTTTGTGCTTCAGCGTAACTGATAAAAATATCGGGTGAGACCGTTTCACCGGACGGATGCGTCCAGCGTAGCAGCGCCTCCATACCGTAAGATTTGCCATCCTGAGCCGTAATTAAAGGCTGATACTCGACGCGAAATTCACCACGCCGGATGCCCAGAGTAATTTCTTTACCGGGTCGCTGAACCCGGGTCAGTAAAAACCAACACGTACAGCCAGCGAGTAATGACATCAACAGGCTACTCAACATAATGGTCTGAAAATCGCCTGCGGATAAGGTTGAGCCGTAGAGCGCAAACTGGAACGGCAGCCCGTCCATAGTGGTCTGCATTAACGGCGCGGGGAGTTGACGATTTCTTACGAGGGTGGTTTGCCAACTGGTCATCGCGGTATTATGCGCGAGTATCGCAATCCCGGTAATTTCGGGATGCGAGGACGCTTTTATTTGGTAATCGGCCAGGCTCAGATTCAAGGTGGTAAAGATGCCGGATTGTAGGGTGCCGGGTTGCTTGATCCATATCGCCAGTACCGGTTTCGTCGGCTGCATAGGGGTACCCGGCAATAAACGGATATCCCGGTCGCGTGTGGTATCGGTACGGGCCGAAATCGCGCTCAGTGGCTGAAAAAAGCTGCCGGTGGCTGAAGAGCAAAAGGCGTTACCGTCTTTCACTAAAATGATGGCGCGTATGTCGCCGGCAAACGCGGCACGTGCAGTTAACTCATGATTGCCGATATAGCATTCTGACTGTACGAACGGAAGCAGGGGAGAAAGGGTATCTGTAATCAGCGTCGCCACGTGACGCTGGAAGTCGTTGCTGCTGTCGATGAGCAACTGCTTATGTTGATTTTCCCGTTGATGTTGGGTCTCGGTAAGTAAAACAGAGGTTAACAACAAAAAAAACAGACTGCCAACAATCGCGCTATTCCACGCGATTCGACGAGGATAAGTTGCCTGGCGTATCAGCGCCCGCGACAATGGCATGAAGTGCTTCCCCTGATCAAAATACAAAACTTAATGGTGCGCAATCGCCCGAATATTTGCGTCTGAGAATATAACGAGTCTGTTAATAATGTCTCGTTATTATTTTGATAAACAAGTATTTTTACGCGGATTCGAGGGATTCAAAAAAAAACGCTGCAAAGGCAGCGTTCTGTTTTTCTCTGGCTGAGAGGACGTTCGAGAGTAGCACTAGCTCGGGTTTTTACTTAAGACCCGGCGAGCTTCGCTATAACGCTTTTTCCAGTAGTCTTCATTAAGGCTGGAGATCATGACACCGCTACTGGTTGAGGCGTGAACAAAATTGTCATTGCCGAGGTAGATACCCACATGGCGACCAGTGGAGCCTGCACGAAACAGAACTAAATCACCTGGACGCAGTCTGGTGCGAGAAATTTCTTTACCCGTTCCCTGCTGCTCGGAGGTGGAGCGGGGAAGGTCTAAGCCAAACTGTTCGCGGAAAGTGCGCTGAACGAAAGCGGAACAATCAATACCACGCTTGGTATCACCGCCAAGACGGTAACGTACACCTTTCCAGCTTGCGTATTGCTCCATGATGCGCGACTTAACGTCGACGTTACGCACCATCTCTTCGAACTCATCCTGAGACGCTTGAAGTAAAAAACCATTCTGGTTGTTAACTTCATGATTCTCGTTTTTTACGGTGTTATGGGTACTGCTACAAGCTGAGAGAAGTGTTGCCAGCGCCAGAGCGGGCACTATCCGCCAGATATATCTCAGTATTGGTTGAGACTTGACCATTATACGGGTTTTCCTTCGAAGTCCTTACGACAAGATTGTCGCCAGCCAGATGACAAAACGGAATGAGATTAATAAGCCAGTCAGAACAAGACAATGCTTTAATTATAAAATTGTGTAAATCACCACATTTTACCGATGAAAGCGTGCTTAATACTGCTACTTCTTTCTCACTGCGACCGAGATTAACCGATTACAGAGGCCGTGGCGAGAGCTTTTAATCAAATTCTGATAGGTTTTTTTGATACTTATCAAACTTAAATAACTTGTTCACTTTATCAACAGTTATTCAGGGCTGATAACCTGAGGAAAGGGATGATCTGGCGCTAATTCCAGGCATAGTGCGGGTTAACAGAAGCACGGCAGCGCCGCGAGCGTCGCGGGCTGACGCTAAATGCTGGATTATCATAGGGTTCAGAAAAGGGATTTCTAGTTAGCTTGCTAATTATTTCATTCGGTTTTTTATAAATAAGGGCGGTTTATAATGTAAACATTATTCCTCCCGGGCTAATGAATTACTGTTGGGGTTTATTTTTACCCGGTAATTTGTGATAAAACCAATTAACCAGGTAATCACTTGCCGGGGTTAATAACCACCAACTCAATCCCACCAGCGTAACCGAAAGTGATCCAACGGCAATATCGGTAAACCAGTGTGCACCAGCCATTATGCGTGGAAGAGAAAACACCACCACAATGACCACGCTGACTAAAAATGTGCGAAAGCCAAAATAGCGCCACATAAATGCCGCGAAGATCATCAGCATCATGCCATGATCGCCTGGAAAACTGTCTTTAGACGCGTCTTTGGCTGGAATGCCGGTCAACTCACTGACGCGATGAACCCCTTCAAAAAACAGCGTTGGACTGGCGTGCTTCACCGGTAGCAAATGACCGGCCTGATTCAGGATGACGGCTGTCAGCAACATCGTAATGCCAATGGCCAGCATACGACGTCGGCCTGTCGGTGTTTCCCGTTGCCATAGCCACAGATAGAGCAAGCCCATTACCAGTAATGACACGGCGTCAAAACCGCGGAAGTTGGTAATCGCGACCAGCAGGGCAAAGCCCGGGTAATTAACCATCTCATTATTGAAAGCGAAGAAAATCCCTTTATCGATATCAAACCAAAACCCATGACCAGGTGGTAAATACCAGGAAAAAAACAGCATCATTCCCAGTGCATTCAGCAGCAGGATGGTGACAAGGCGTGTTGCGTGCATAATTCTGCCCTAATAAAAAATAACCGCCGACCTTAACCATGTCAGCTTAAACGAATCTTCAACAAAGCGGATTGTAGACTATTCCAGTCGGCAGATGAGGAATGAATCATCTCAACGCGGCTGTCTGGCGGGGTTGAACCCAGTATTTCAATATGAACGTCTTCTCCCTGACGGTTAATGCTGACGGCACCCTCCGCAATGCGCAGCACGCCTTTAACCCGATCGACAGGGGCAAGCCGCGCCCACTCCAGCAACGGCAGAGTATCAAACACCGTTTCATCATCAAAAATCCAGCCACAGGCAACATAACCCTGACCCTGATTGACCGCCCGACGCCAGGTTGCGTGCCCGTCGAGTCGCATTGCGGCAATACCACTGGCCGGGGCTGAGTGATGATGATGGTGGGCCGGATGCGGAATGGCGCGCGCTTTCCCTTGCGGCCTGTCGAGCAAAGCGAGGGGAATCTGACCAAACTCGGCAGTAACAAACTGACGATCGTCCTGGTGTGCGGCAAGCCACTGCTCAAGGCGCTGCCGATCGGCTTCGCTCCAGCGATCGCGTTTATTGCCGACAATAATGTCGGCGGCGGCCAGTTGATCGCGAAAGTTTTCATTTTTCGCCACGCGCTCATCTGCAAGTTGCCGTGCATCCAGCAGGGTAAGCGTTGCCTGCAGTTCGAGCCAGGGCTGATAAACCGGCGAGGTCAGCATCTGTAATAACTGGCGCGGATGGCCCAGTCCAGTGGGCTCAATCAGCAGGCGATCGGGTTTATTCTGCTTTAACAGTCGGTTTAACCCGACCTGCATGGGCAGTCCGTTGACGCAGCACATGCAACCGCCGGGTATCTCTTTCAGGATGGCACCGCTGTTGGCGAGTAACGCACCATCAATACCAACTTCACCGAATTCATTCACCAGCACAGCCCAGTTTTCCTCTTCGGGCTTATGCGCTAACAGATGAAGCAGCGTGGTGGTTTTACCACTGCCCAGAAATCCGGTAAGAAGGTTAACGCGCGTCATGCCAGCGGCTCCTGCAAATAAAGAAGATGATATTGTTATATTATAACATTATTCAGCCGCCAGCCTGTAACGCAGGCAATTAGTCTGCGCGCCCCATATAGCGACGTTCTGCCACATGGATTCGGATGCGATCACCGTTGCTGAGGTACTCCGGTACCTGAACAACTAAACCGGTACTCATCCCGGCAGGTTTGGTGCGGGCACTGGCTGACGCGCCTTTAATACCGGGCGAGGTATCCACAATATCCATGTCCACGGTTTGTGGTAATTCCAGCGCCAGAACCTGTCCGTCCATGGTGAGAACCTGAATGCCGGGAATGCCACCTTCCGGAATGAACAGCAGCTCTTCTTCTATTTGCTCTTTTTTGAAGGCGTAAGGCGTGTAATCCTCATCGTCCATAAAGACGTATTCATCACCGTCAATATAAGAGAAAGTGACGCTGCGACGGCTCAGAGAGATAGCCTCGATAATCTCGTCGCCTTTAAAGCGTTCTTCGACCTTCATCCCGGTACGGACATCGGTAAAGCGCATTTTATAAAGCGTTGCCGCGCCGCGCGCGCTGGGGCTCTGGACGTCAATATCCTTGACCAGCAGCAGTTTTCCATTGTGGGTAACGGCCATTCCTTTTTTAATTTCATTCGCTTTTGGCATTGCTGTTCTCACTTGCAAAGTAATAGTGCGCGCAACGTTACTCGCGCGCCTCTTAACAGGCAAGATAGCGCGAAAAATTTTGTTGTCGATAGTGAGTGGCAGGGCAGAAAAGGCCGGTTTTATGAGTAGATAAGCCAGGTTTTACGAGGTCTTCCCCTTGCAACGGCGATTTCAGCACAAACCGCAATGCCGTAGGCTAAGGCGTTAACCTCTTTTTCTGTAAAGGTGATGTCGGGGTAATCCTCATTCTGTTATCGTCCGCGGTTTACCCTATTCCGGATGTGAAAGATGGAATGTCGTACAGATTGCGGTGCCTGTTGTATTGCCCCCAGCATTTCCTCGCCCATTCCTGGCATGCCTCAGGGTAAACCCGCTAATACGCGCTGCATTCAGCTCGCGGATAATAACCTCTGCAAAATTTTTGCATCTCCCCTGCGGCCAGACGTGTGCGCGGGACTTCAGCCATCGGTTGAGATGTGCGGCAGCAATCGTCATTACGCCATGGAATATCTGATTCACCTTGAGCAGAGTACCGCGCCATAACCTTTTTCGGCCTCCCTGTTGTTGAGCTATCACCGCGCGTTTGGTTTTTCCTTCTGTCCGTCCCAAAATCAGGCTGTTAACGATGCGCTGACCAGGCTCTCGGTGGCGGATGGCCAAACCCGGATGCGTCAGATAAAGGCCAGGCCGGATGATGGCGATGTAACTGACTTCCTTATCGGCGTGATGTTGCCTGATTAAGGGGATAACTCTTCAAGCGACTTTTCTTTGGTTTCAATCGCGAACAGCAGGGTGATCACGCCACCGATCAGGGCAATGACGGCGAACGTAATGAAAACAAATCTGATCCCAAAACCAGACACAATAAACCCCACCATTAATGGCCCAACAGATGACCCGGCGCGTAGCCAGGCGCTGGAAAAGGCAGTACCTGTCGCCCGAAGCCGGGTCGGATAGAGTTCGGCAGAATAGAGATAAAGTGAGAAGGCGATAGTTTGCAAAATGGCATAGGCGATGCTGCCAAAGATCAGTATCTGCCAGGGCGCATTAGCCCCTAATACACACAGCACGATGAGCGGAATAATGGCCAGCATAAATGCCCAGCTGTACCAGCGCTTACGCCCCACGTGATCGATTTTAAAGGCACAAATTACAGAGGCAATGACGCCGCAGGCCGAGGTGATCCACCCATAGGCCAGGCTGGTTTCTAACGGCAGGTGGAACAGGGTTTTATACATGGTTGGAAACCAGGTAACCATACCGTTATTGATGGTATAAACCGTCAACCACAAACCCCACAGCATAAACGTCCGGGATTTGTAGATACCTGAGAACAGGGCTTTCACCCCGCTGGATGTTGCGGGTACCACCGTTACAGGTTTAATGACGGGCTCGGGTAATGGCATACAACGACGTACAGCTTCTGCCTCGAAGGACTGGACCACTTTTTCAGCCTGTTGATGGCGGCCTTTAGAGACTAACCAGCGTGGAGATTCCGGCATTAACCAGCGCAAAGGTGCCGCCAGGGCTGAGGGGATCAGGCCAATGAGAAACATGATTTTCCAGCCATAAACCGGCACCAGAAAGAACCCGATAAGGCCGGCACACATCATGCCAACCGGAAAGATAACTTCATACAGCAGAAAAAAACGACCGCGTTTCTTTGCACCGACAAACTCGTTGATATAGGCACTGGCGACCGGGACCTCAGCACCAATTCCCAGCCCCTGCAAAAAACGGATAACCAGAATCGACCAGCCGTTCCAGGCGAACAGGCAGGCGGCATCCATGATGACAAACATAATGATGGTGATACGCAAAACACCAATCCTGCCAATTTTCTCTGCCAGCGTACCAAAAAAGAGTGCACCTACCAGTTGCCCGATATAGCTTGCTGCAATGATCAGACCGACAAATGTCGGCGTGAGTCCCCATTCCTGCGTCAGCTGTGGCAGGGCAAACGCGATAGCAATAATGGTATAGGCATCAAAAAAAGTGGACAGCCCCACCACAACACGAATAGCCATTAACCGGCGTGTGATGGGCAATCGCTCAAGCCGCGCCAGTAATACAGTTGAATCGGCGGGACTGGCGTGGGAAGCGATAACCTGAGTTGACATAGTGACACCCTGTTTAGTGATGGATAGGGGGCAAACGTGCAAGACAACGACCGTGCCGGAGCCATGCGTTTGCCGCCCACTCACTGATGGTTATTGCATAAAAAAATATGCAAACTGATAATATGAAAACGTTAATGCAATCGTTTTCACATTGGTTATCGTTGGTTTAATATTCTGCTGCGTCAATCAAGCGGCATAGTTAATTGTTAACGAGTTCACATTCCGCTCTCAGGCAATCAAAAAAGCGTGAATCAGGTCATACTCTTTCTCATCGAGTTTGCGGACAGGCTACGGCGGAGGAGAACTATAAGAGCGTAATGGCTGAAAATGGCACCTTGTGAGCATTAAGAGAAGGATAAGTGCGGCACCCAACAGTGCGTGTTAACCGCGTATCCCGTTGTTATCGCGTCTGTTGTATATTGTTGCCGTCTGCAGATGGATCTTTGCCACCCACATTAATCCCCGGAGTGATATATGGATCAGGAAAGCCAGGAAAAGGAACAGTCAGATAAAAGGCTGATAACGATGCGTGATGTTGCCAATGCCGCAGGCGTAAGCATTTCAACCGTATCGCGAATTCTGGATGAAAGGCTTCCACAGTCAAAAAGTGCGTCAGCTGAAAAAGTTCGCCAGGTTGCTAGTGAACTTGGCTATCGGCGCGATTATGTTGCCTCCAGCCTGCGAAGGGGCGATACCGGTACGCTTGGTGTACTGGTTCCCCGCATGACGGATGCGGTGACGGCGATGTTGTTTGAGGCTATCGCCACTGCTGCCTCACGACGCGGCTACTTTGCCATCGTGGCGACCTGTGGTGACGACCCGCAACAGGAAAAAGCGTCCGCTGAATCCTTACTGGACAGACGCGTCGACGGACTGATTCTATCAACCTGCCGTCTGGGCGATCCGCTTCCGCAGACGCTGCGGGAACGCGAAATACCGCACGTACTGGTATTGCGCACCGACGGTGTGAGCCCCTCTTCCGTGGGTGATGACGAAATGGGCGGCTACCTTGCCGCGCGCCATCTGATCGATTTAGGCCATAAAAAAATCGGTATGATTGGTGGGCCGGATTTTGCCTCTAATGCATTGAATCGTCGTAAAGGTTTTGAACGGGCAATGAAGGAAGCCGGTTTGTCTGTTCGACCAGAGTGGTGTCGTTCCTCTGACTTTAATATCCAGTCGGGCGAAGAGGTGGGTTCGTCGATGTTAAACCATTCCTCGCGGCCTACAGCGATTTTTGCCGTCAATGACGAGATTGCGATTGGCGTGATGGCGGCGGCGCATCATGCAGGGATCACCATTGGCAAAGAGCTGTCACTGGTAGGATACAACGATATTCCCCTCGTCAGCCGGTTGCCTGTCGCCTTAACCTCAGTGCGTACGCCACTGGAACATATTGCAGGTAATGCCGTGGATATGCTCATCAATGGCAGGAATGAACCGCATTTATCGACCATTATTCCCACGTTAATCCCGCGAAAATCCACCGCTTCCCCTCATCAGTAACCGCCTGACCAATGACTGCATTGCGAGTGTAATGCGGTCATGAACCCTCTGCGATCTGGATCGCAGACAATGATTTTCTCCCTGGATGTTTTGTGATGGCTGCCGCACTTATTAACAGTTGCCGGTTGACGCGATGAGATTACATTGCGAATTTAACTTATGTGAAAACGATTGCATTAACGTTTGCATTTATTTTTCATCCTGACTGTACTTATGAGTAAACGTCTATTACATCAAGGAGTTAATTATGATTAATATCGACCTCAGAGGCTTAACCCCAGCACCCGTTACCCCATTCACTCGTGAAGGAAAAGTCGATTTTGACGCTATTCAACGTCTGGGCAGCTGGCTGGGAAGTATTGACGGCGTAAAAGGGCTGGTGGTCCTGGGGCACGCAGGTGAGGGCACGTTTCTGACCCAGGATGAGCAGGCCGACGTCATTCGGGCATTTGTAAAATCCGTTGAAGGCAAGATCCCCGTCATTGCCGGTATTACTGGGGAAGGAACTGAAGTGGCGGCACGTGAGGCAAAACGCGCTGTTGAGGCGGGGGCGGCTGCCGGTTTACTTTATCCTTCACACGGCTGGTTGCGTTTTGGTTATCAGGACGGCGCGCCACAGGATCGCTATCGCGTCGTTTATGAAGAGAGTGGCTTACCGCTTATTTTATTCCAGTATCCCGACGTCACTAAAGCCACCTATAACCTGAAAACACTGCTGGATATTTCCGCTCAGCCGGGCGTGTTTGCGATGAAAAATGGTGTACGCAACATGCGTCGTTGGGATACTGAAATTCCTGTCATCCGCCGTGAACGTCCCGATCTTCAGATTCTGACCTGCCATGATGAATATCTGCTGCATACCATTTTTGATGTTGATGGCTTTTTGGTGGGCTACGGCAATATTGCACCTGAGCCACTGATTGAAATGATCAATGCCGGTAAAGCGCAGGATTATAAGACAGCCCGTGCATTACATGACCGACTGATGCCTGTGACTAAAGCGGTGTACCATCGTGGTTCACATATGGAAGGCACCGTCGCACTTAAACATGCGCTGGTTGCGCGTGGCATTCTGGAACATGCCACTGTCCGTTCACCGCTGTTACCGCTGGGTGAAGGTGCGGCAGAAGAGATTCACGCGGCAATGCGTGCTGCTGAGCTGGGTCGGGTGAAATAAAACGGGCGAGTCTGGCAGGCAGGACGCCTCAATGTGGGAACTGCCTGTCGTAACGACGTAGCGCGATTCAACGTATTTCTCTGAGATGTCCCGGTCTGCTTACCGGCAGGCATCCAGAGAAATAATAGATCAATGCAAAAAGAATTTACGCCCCTAAGTGCACCCGATGCGCAGAAAACGGTTATTAAGCCGTGTTCCATTTCTCTGTAGGACATATCGACAAATAGCCTGATACAGCCTTGCGCGGGGAAATGAAGCCTGTACCGGTATTGAGTGTGGGCGGTAGCTGTGTCAACCGCAGTCAGAAGGAATGGAATCATGCTAATACTACAGTTTATGACCGTGCTTTTTTTCCTGTTTTTAGGCATGCGTATTGGCGGTATCGGTGTGGGGTTTGCAGGCGGAGCGGGAGTATTAATGTTGTGCGCGCTGGGTGCCACACCTGGCGACCTGCCGATGCTGGTAATGATATTTATCATGGTGGTGATTGTCGCCATCTCGGCCATGCAGCAGGCAGGAGGCATTGATTATCTGGTGCAACTGACCGAGCGTGCCTTGCGCCGTTATCCACGGCTGTTGGTGATTACGGCGCCGCTCTCAACCTGGTTATTGACCATGATGGCCAGTACTGGGCAGGTATCTTTTGCCTGTATGCCCGTGATTGTGGCAGTGGCTAAAGATAATCATCTTCGTCCAACCCGCGCATTAGCGCTTTCCGTCGCCGCATCGTTACTGGGCATTGTGGCATCACCCATTTCGGCAGCCGTGATTTTTTTCTCTGGTATTCTGGAACAGGGGCCGCACGGCTGGGGCTATATAGAACTGATTGCCGTGACCATTCCAGCCACCTTCATGGCGCTCTTATGTTCCGCATTGTTTTACCTGTGGTGGGATCGCTTACGTCACACTGACCAGCTTGAACATCAGGATAATGCGGTGAAAACCGTGCAGCTAACGCATTCCGCTATTCACGGCAGACGTTCGGTTCTGATTTTTATTATTGGCCTGGTGACGGTGCTGATTTATGCCATTATCAGCAGCCCCAAACTGGAAATCATTACTCGCCCTGTGCTCAATAGCGGACAGGCGCGCATTGCCGTGATGTTAGCGGTGGCAATGGCTATCGTCATGTTCTGTCGGGTGAATGTGCATACGATTCCGGGGTCATCGGTGTTTAAAACCGGTATGACGTCTTGTATCTGTATACTTGGCGTGGCCTGGCTGGGTTCCACGTTTATGGAGAGCAATCGCCTGTGGTTAGAGGATATGGCCGCGCGCTATTTTCTGGATTCCACAGTGTTACTGGCACTGATTATCGTACTGGCATCATGTTTTCTCTATTCTCAGGCGGCATCGACCAAAATTCTGTTTCCGATGGCCTTGAGTATGGGCATTGCGCCCGCCACACTTGTCATCTGTTTTCCGGCAACCGCGTCCCTGTTTATCTTGCCTAACTATCCCACGTTGCTGGCCGCCGTTGCGCTGGATGATACCGGCTCCACTCGTCTGGGCCGACGAGTAATCGATCACCCGTTTATTTTGCCAGGTTTACTGGCCACCGGCTTGTCGATGCTTTTTGCCGCCGGTTTAGCCATGCTGTTCTAACCTTTAGCCTCATCCTGAGGATTAACGTGCGGTCCATGCTGTTGTGCACGTGCGGATGGCCTATCACTGTCGGGCAAGGTGCCTTCCTGAGCTTTAGGTGACTGTGTTTGCGGCGTCAGCTGACGCTGCTGAAATCCTCCTGAAAAGACTGACCTTGTGTCGTCCAGACTTCAGCACTATTTTTAAGATAATTTCCCAACCTCTCTGAATTGTGCGTAACGTCAAAGATCTGTTATGTCGTTTACGCATTTTCTTGCCTGTAAAGCGAAGCTGAATAACAATCCCTGAAACGTTTCAGCGTTGCTGTGACAACCTTCACGGGTTCAAACAGCAAGTTCCAACACCAATGAGCTGAAACGATTCAATCAGCAAGCGAGGAGAATTATGTTCCAGCTCGAATTGCAGGCCATCCATACCGGAGCCAGCGCCCAAAACAAAGAAGATGCGATTCGTCAGGTTGCGGCGGCACTTACCGCTGCAGGTAACGTGGCGGAAGGTTACGTCAATGGCATGCTGGCGCGTGAGCAGCAAACCTCAACCTTTTTGGGTAATGGTATCGCCATTCCTCATGGCACCACCGACACGCGCGATCTGGTGCTGAAAACCGGCGTTCAGGTCTTCCAGTTTCCACAGGGAATTGCCTGGGGTGACGATCAAACTGCCTATGTCGCGATTGGCATTGCCGCGAAATCGGATGAACACCTGGCGTTGCTGCGCCAGCTGACCCATGTACTCAGCGACGACAGCATTGCTGAACAGCTCAAAACCGCCTCCGCCGAGGATCTTCGTGCGCTGCTGATGGGTGAGAAGCAATCAGCAGAATTCAGCTTCGATACATCTTTAATTACGCTGGACGTTAACGCACGCGACCTGATGACATTGCAGGCACTCAATGCCGGACGCTTACAGGCCGCTGGCGTGGTCGATGCCAGCTATGTTGCCGACGTGGTGTCAGGCAATCCCTTAAGCCTGGGTCAGGGTATTTGGTTAAGTGACAGCGGCAAGGGCAATCTGCAAAGCGGAGTGGCCGTCAGCCGTGCGGCGAATGCCTTCGAGCACCAGGGTGAATCCGTGGCGATGTTAGTAAGCGTGGCCGCTGTTGATGAACGACCATTAGAGGTCTTGGGCTATCTGAGCGCACTGTTACAGAACAACAAAGCCGACCGTTTGCTGAAAGCGGATGCAGCAGGCGTTTATGCCCTGCTGACCAGCGAAGTTGACGAGCAGGCAGATCAGCTGACGGCTGAGTTTACTATCCGCAATGAGCATGGCCTGCATGCGCGCCCGGGCACGGCGCTGGTGAGCGTGATCAAACAGTTTAATAGCGACATCACGATTACCAACCTTGATGGCAGCGGTAAACCGGCAAACGGACGCAGCCTGATGAAGGTCGTCGCGCTGGGCGTGAAAAAAGGCCACCGCCTGCGTTTCACTGCCAGTGGTGAAGATGCACAGCAGGCGCTTAATGCCATTGAAGAAGCCATTAACAGTGGTTTAGGTGAGGGGGCGGCATGACCAGACGTGTTGCAACCATCACGTTGAATCCTGCGTATGATTTAGTTGGTTTTACGCCCGAAATTGAACGTGGCGAAGTCAATCTGGTGAAAACCACCGGTTTGCATGCTGCCGGTAAAGGCATCAACGTTGCCAAGGTCCTGAAAGATCTGGGCATCGACGTGACCGTTGGCGGTTTTCTCGGCAAAGACAATCAGGATGGCTTTCAGCAACTCTTCAGTGAGTTGGGTATCGCCAACCGTTTTCAGGTCGTCAATGGACGTACGCGCATCAACGTCAAGCTTACCGAGCAAACCGGTGATGTGACCGATCTTAACTTTTCTGGCTTCCAGGTCACGGCGCAGGACTGGGATCGCTTCACCAGCGATTCATTAACCTGGCTGGGTCAGTTTGACATGGTCTGCGTGAGCGGCAGTCTGCCTGAAGGCGTCGATCCCGATGCCTTTACTCGCTGGATGACTGAACTGCGTACGCATTGTCCTTGCATCATCTTTGACAGCAGTCGCGAAGCGCTGGTAGCGGGCCTGAAGGCAGCGCCCTGGCTGGTTAAACCTAATCGTCGCGAGCTGGAAATCTGGGCAGGGCGCAAACTCCCTGCGCTCCAGGACGTGATTGACGCAGCGCATGAGTTGCGTGAGCAGGGCATTGCACATGTGGTGATTTCTCTGGGCGCAGAAGGCGCACTTTGGGTCAATGCCTCAGGTGAATGGATTGCTAAACCGCCGGTGTGCGAGGTTGTCAGCACCGTTGGCGCAGGTGACTCCATGGTAGGCGGCCTGATTTATGGCCTGTTAATGCGTGAATCCAGTGAACATACGTTACGTCTGGCTACTGCGGTAGCCGCGATGGCTGTCAGCCAGAGCAACGTCGGCGTTACTGATCGTACCCAGTTGGCCGCAATGATGGCGCGCGTCGACTTACAACCCGTTAACTGACAGCAGGAGAGCGATAGTGAAAACGCTGCTGATAAAAGATCCTTCAACAGGACTGGCTTCTGCCTACATGGCAAAACAACGCCTGGCTGCTGCGGCTGCGCAGGCTGGTTTAACACTAACCGAAAACCCGGCAGAGGCCGAGCTGGTGATCGTCACCGGTAAAACTGTGCCGGATGATGCCGCGCTGAACGGAAAGTCCGTTTGGCTGGGTGATGTACAACAGGCGGTCAGCGAACCTGAACAGTTCCTGAATCGTGCTAAGGCTGAAGCCAAACCCTGGCAAGCCAAACCCTGGCAAGCCAGCGCGGCAGCACCTGCCGCGGCGGTTGCCTCTACCGCTGCGCCAGCGAATGGACCAAAACGTGTCGTTGCCGTGACCGCTTGCCCAACGGGCGTCGCGCATACCTTTATGGCGGCCGAGGCTATTCAGACCGAAGCCACCAAACGTGGCTGGTGGGTAAAAGTGGAAACCCGCGGCTCTGTTGGCGCGGGTAACGCGATTACGCCTGAAGAAGTTGCCGCAGCCGATCTGGTGATTGTGGCAGCGGATATCGAAGTGGATCTGGCAAAATTTGCGGGTAAACCGATGTATCGCACCTCAACCGGTCTGGCGCTGAAAAAGACCGCACAGGAGCTGGATAAAGCGGTTGCAGAAGCGAAGCCTTACCAACCTTCTGGCTCGCAAAACAGTCAGCAGGAAGAGAAGAAAGAGGGCGGCGCGGGCGCTTACCGTCACCTGTTGACCGGCGTATCTTACATGCTGCCAATGGTAGTGGCGGGTGGTTTGAGTATCGCACTGTCGTTTGCTTTTGGTATCACGGCCTTTAAAGAGCCAGGTACTCTGGCGGCGGCGCTGATGCAAATCGGTGGCGGCAGTGCGTTTGCGCTGATGGTTCCGGTTCTGGCGGGCTTTATTGCTTTCTCTATCGCGGATCGTCCGGGTCTGACGCCTGGACTGATTGGCGGTATGATCGCCACCAGTATTAACGCGGGCTTCCTTGGCGGTATTATCGCAGGCTTTATCGCAGGTTACGCTGCCAGGCTGATTAGCGGCAAAGTGAAGCTGCCACAAAGTATGGAGGCGTTGAAGCCCATCCTGATTATTCCGCTGTTTGCCAGCCTGATCACCGGTTTACTGATGATCTATGTGGTGGGTAAACCGGTCGCGGGCATCATGAGTGCTTTGACCAGCTGGCTGGCTAATATGGGTACCGCCAATGCGATCCTGTTAGGTGCTATCCTGGGTGGCATGATGTGTACCGACATGGGCGGTCCGGTTAACAAAGTGGCTTATGCGTTTGGCGTTGGGCTGCTGAGTTCACAAACCTACGCACCGATGGCAGCGATTATGGCGGCCGGTATGGTGCCACCGCTGGCCATGGGTCTGGCTACGCTGGTTGCGCGTCGTAAATTTAATAAAGGTCAGCAGGAAGGCGGTAAAGCCGCGCTGGTTCTGGGGCTGTGCTTTATTTCAGAAGGTGCGATTCCTTTTGCGGCTCGTGATCCGATGCGCGTTCTGCCATGCTGTATCGTCGGTGGTGCTGTGACGGGTGCAGTTTCGATGGCGATTGGTGCCAAACTGATGGCACCGCACGGCGGCCTGTTTGTGCTGCTCATCCCTGGTGCGATTACCCCAGTGCTCGGTTATCTGATGGCGATTTTGATTGGTACAGCGATTGCCGGATTAGGCTATGCGGTACTGAAGCGTCCTGAAGAAGAGCTGGCAAAAGCCTGATAGTTAAGTTAAAAACGAAAAAGGAGCCGCAAGGCTCCTTTTTTTTAACGTTGCTCTGACTTGAGCCAGGCGATTTCATCTTTCCAGATATCCGGATTAATGGTTTCCAGAATCAGCGGGATGCCATCAAAACGCGCATCTTTCATGATCCAGCTAAACACGGTTTTACCGATATTCCCCTCACCCAGGCTGTGATGACGGTCAACCCGGCTGCCCAGCGTGCTCTTGGCATCGTTCAGGTGCATCCCGCGAAGATAGTTAAAACCCACAATGCGATCGAATTCAGCAAAGGTTTCGGTGCAGGCGGCTTCGCTGCACAGATCGTAACCGCCCGCAAAAGCATGGCAGGTATCAATGCAAACCCCTACGCGGGATTTGTCTTCAACATGTTCAATAATGGTTGCCAGGTGCTCAAAGCGGAAGCCGAGATTACTGCCCTGACCGGCGGTATTTTCGATAACGGCGGTGACGCTGTGGGTTTGATCCAGGGCGATATTGATTGACTCAGCGATGCGTTTTAAACAGCTCAGCTCATCGATCTGCTGTAGATGGCTGCCCGGATGAAAATTCAACAGTGTCAGACCCAGCTGTTCCGCGCGTTGCATCTCATCAAGAAACGCATCGCGGGATTTTTGTAACGCTTCCATGACGGGGTGACCCAGATTGATCAAATAGCTGTCATGCGGCAGAATCTGGCCCGGCGCAAACTGGTATTTCTCGCAGGCAGCGCGGAAGGCCGCAATCGTTTCATCTGACAGCGGGGCAGCTTTCCACTGACGCTGATTTTTAGTGAACAGCGCAAAAGCCGTGGCTTCCAGTTCATGGGCGCGGATCACCGCCTGATCCACGCCACCCGATGCGCTGACGTGCGCGCCAATATACTTCATGCCGTTCTCCTGAAGGATTTAACTCAGATTTAACGGCATGATACACGATGGCGCGATGGCAAAGCGCGGTGCGCAGGAAATTTTTAGCCAGGTCAGGAGCGGTTTAGACCGGGAGAACAGCTGGGCTGGGAAGCGCGCGTTCCTGACAGCCATTAACGCGAGAACGCGCTCAGAGAGGGGATTGGGCAAGGGGAAATCAGCCGTTGCCCCACCGCGCATGTGTGTCAGAAGTCAGAAGAAGGCAGAGGATGAGTGACGGAGTTTCGCTAACTCCTCTTCGGTCAGGCCGGTCATTTTGATCACGGTAGGGCGGTCAAGACCGTTATTTAACATGGTCTGGGCAATCTTCAGCGCTTCTTCCTTCCTGCCTTTTACAATGCCTTTTTCGATGCCTTTTTGTTCCAGCTGTTCTGCAATGGTCATCAGAGCCTCTCCGTGTTGCGGCACCCGCTGTGCCAGCTTATGAACAAAGGCGTGCGCATCCGACGCTTCGCCCACCTGTATCATGTAGTTTACCAGCGATATTACCTGCGATGAAGAGAGATATTCGTTCAGGAGAAGGGTGACCAGCCTGTCCATCAGCGCCGTCAGGTTACGCTGGTGGATATGCTTTTGCAGTAATGTTAAAGCGGCCATGCTGCGATGGCCTGCAATCTCGTCGTCCGGGATAATTGTTACGTCAACCAACGGGAAAGCCGTTGTATACAGCGCCTGCGCGATGTCTGGGTTGGCAAATTCGTCCAGCCAGCAGAGGGAATACGGATAGGGGCTGCGTTTACCGGTGTAGAACAACATTGGGATAACCAACGGCAGTGTTTTATGCCCGGCCTGCAGGTGACGGTGCATAGCGGCAACCGCATAGCGCATCAATCTAAAGGCCATGTGTTTATCCGGACCTGACTGATGCTCGATAAGCACATGGATATAGCCTTTGCCGGATGAGGTTTTGAGGCTGTACAGCACATCGCTGAAGTACTGCCGCAGGTCATCTTCGACAAACGAACCTGATTCCAGTTGCAGAGTAGAAAGATCGCAGAGCACGCGTAACGATGGCGGCAGATGGATCGCCATAAAATCCCGGGCAATGTCTGGCTGTGTCAGAAACTGCCGAAACAGAGCATCGTGAGGCGTAGGCGTGGTATTTTTTATCTTCATGAGTCCCGGCTCGTAAACATCCATCGGCGTAAAATAAAGCAACCAGCAATGTTCACCTAACAGCAGCAGGGTAATGTTCGGCACGTCTCGCAAAACCGTCGCCATTGTGTCAAGCCCGCGCCGAAGCACCGGGATAACCGGCTCGGCGTCGAGCCGGTCAGAGACTTCCATGTTCGCGCGCTCACGCCATAAAATGTTGAACCAGCAGATTAATACTGCCGCCGCCAACAATCAGCCAGCCGAATACCAGCGCCCCCAACAGCACGGGCTTAAATCCGGCTGCGCGCAGGGCAGTAAAGCGAGTGGTTAAACCCAGAGCCGCCATGGCCATGGTCAACAGTATTCCACCGATGGTATTGAGTGCGTTAACCCAGACGGCAGGCAACCAGTGCAGAGAATTGAACAGGGCGACAGCGACGAATAGCAACGCAAACCACGGAAAGGTGATGGGCTGCGCCCTGTGCTGTGTTGCCTGTTCACGTCGAAGCACACCACTCAGCAACAGTAAAAAGGGGGCCAGCATCATCACCCGTAGCATTTTCGCAATGACCGCACTGCTTTCGGTTTCTGGCGCAATACTGTGCCCGGCGGCAACCACCTGAGCCACTTCGTGGATCGTTGAACCGGTAAACACACCAAACTGGGTAAGACTCACCGTGGGGAAAAGATGATGAACCAGTGGCCACAGTAGGGGATAAATAAAGATTGCCAGGGTGCCAAACAGCACCACGGTTGCCACGGCGACCGCCACCTTTGACGGGGCCGCTTTTAAGACCGGCTCCGTGGCCAGCACGGCCGCTGCGCCACAAATACTGCTGCCTGCACCGATTAACCATACGGTTTCACGATCCAGCTTCAGCAGGCGTCTTCCCAGCAGACAGGTCATAAAAAATGTGCTGCTCAGCGTCAACACATCAATGAGTACGCCGCTCAGGCCGACATCCGTAATTTGCTGTAAGGTGATGCGAAATCCGAACAGAATGACGCCCAACCTGAGCAATTTTTGTTTTGCCAGTAGCACCCCTGCATCACATTGACCGGCCACGGGTGAATACACCGTGTTACCGATAATGATGCCGAGCATAATGGCCAGGGTTAATGAACCCAGCCCCAGATGCGAGACGGCCGGCACCTGAGCCAGCAGGGCGGTGACGGCGGCAATCGTACCGCATAACAACAGGCCCGGCAGCCATTGCTGCACGGGATGAGATTTAGAAATGCTGATGTCGGCCATGATTACGCTCCTGGTTGAGTACGCATCATCACGCCAGGTTTGTTAAAAGTGAAATTGATTATATATTTATAATCTACCGCTATAAGTGATAAGGCAGGGTTTATGCTGTTCGCACGACTGGGGCGTTTCATTACGCTTATCAAAAGAGATGTTTTAACGCTCGTCTATGCCTGTCGCGATCCGCGAACGCCGCTGTGGTGTAAAGGCCTGGCGGTAGGACTTATGGCATACGGTATCAGCCCCATTGATTTGATTCCTGATGTAATCCCGGTGGTGGGACTACTGGATGATGCGGTGATCATTCCCACGGGTGTCATGGTGTTGCTGAAAATGCTGCCGAAGGCGGTGCGTGACAGCAGCGCGGAGCGTGCCCGGCAACAACGCGTACGCGGTAAAAAAGTGTTCAGCGTGCTGGCGGTGGTGTTCCTGCTGTGGATAGCCTTGATCATTTACCTTGTACAGCGTTAAGTCATTCAGGAGTTCCCATGCACATTACACTGCGGCAAATTGAAGTCTTCACCGAAGTGCTGAAAAGCGGTTCCACCACCCAGGCTTCCCAGGTGCTGGCTTTGTCTCAGTCAGCCGTCAGCGCGGCCCTCGCCGATCTGGAAAACCAGCTTGGCGTTCAGCTTTTCGATCGCGTCGGCAAGCGGCTGGTACTGAACGAGCATGGCCGGTTACTCTATCCCCGCGCCGTGGGGCTGCTTGAACAGGCCACAGAAATCGAACAGTTATTTAAAGAAGATAACGGTGCGATTCGTATTTATGCCAGCAGTACGATAGGGAATTACCTGCTACCCGGGATGATTGCCGGCTACCGCCGTGATTTCCCGACCTTGCCTTTAGAGCTGAGTGTCGGAAACAGTCAGGACGTGATCACGGCCGTCTCTGATTTTCGAGTAGACGTGGGGTTAATAGAAGGCCCGTGTCATATGACGGAACTGGTGAGTGAGCCCTGGCTTGAAGATGAGCTGGTGGTATTTGCCGCGCCCGATGCTCCGATTTTGCAGCAGCCGGTCACACTGACAACCCTGGCCGATGCCACCTGGATTCTCCGCGAACGCGGTTCAGGCACCCGTGAAATCGTTGATTATCTCTTATTGTCCCATTTACCGACGTTCCAGCTCGGTATGGAACTGGGGAATTCTGAAGCGATCAAACATGCCGTCCGGCACGGTATGGGCATTAGCTGTTTGTCCCGCCGCGTCATCGCCGATCAACTGAGCGCCGGAACGCTTATCGAACTGAATACGCCGTTGCCCAATCTGACGCGTACGCTTTATCGCATTCATCATCGGCAAAAACACATCTCAAAGGCCCTGACGCGGTTTTTGTCTTACTGCCGTGAATAAACGCAGAGAGCCAATCTGGTGGTGAAATCAGCGGTTCAACCCCTTGAAATTCAGGGAAACAGGCATCGCCGCTAATAATTTCCCGTGAATCATGAAGGTAACTTATAACTGTATAGCATTCGCTATACAGCACGGCCTTTGCTGCTACAATCGCGCCTTATTTTTACCCAGCGTAATGTTTACACATGCATAATGACTCAAATACAACACAACAACCTGCGTTACGACGCGATCTAAAAGCACGTCACCTCACCATGATCGCCATCGGCGGTTCAATTGGTACAGGTCTCTTTGTCGCATCGGGTGCCACCATCTCTCAAGCTGGCCCCGGCGGCGCGTTACTCTCCTATGCCTTAATTGGCCTGATGGTCTACTTCCTGATGACCAGCCTGGGTGAACTGGCGGCGTTTATGCCGGTATCGGGCTCTTTTGCTACCTATGGTGCAAAATATGTCGAAGAAGGCTTCGGTTTCGCGCTGGGCTGGAACTACTGGTACAACTGGGCGGTTACGATTGCTGTCGATCTGGTGGCCTCCCAACTGGTCATGAATTACTGGTTCCCGGATACGCCAGGCTGGATCTGGAGCGCCCTGTTCCTGAGCCTGATGTTCCTGATTAATTACATCTCGGTGAAGGGCTTTGGCGAAACGGAATACTGGTTCTCGCTGATCAAGGTTGTCACCGTGGTGATCTTTATCGTGGTCGGCGTGCTGATGATTGTCGGCATTATGCGCGGCGCTGAAAATGCGGGCTGGCATAACTGGCAGGTGGGGGACGCGCCCTTTGCGGGTGGGTTTGCCTCGATGATCGGTGTGGCGATGATTGTCGGTTTCTCATTCCAGGGCACTGAGCTGATCGGTATCGCGGCGGGTGAATCAGAAGATCCCGCTAAGAATATCCCGCGCGCGGTGCGTCAGGTGTTCTGGCGTATTCTGCTGTTCTATGTGCTGGCTATCCTGATCATCAGCCTGATTCTGCCTTATACCGATCCCCAGCTGCTGCACAATGATATTAAAGATATCAGCGTCAGTCCGTTTACGCTGGTGTTCAAAAATGCCGGTCTGCTGTCGGCGGCGGCGGTAATGAATGCGGTGATTTTAACGGCGGTATTGTCCGCCGGTAACTCCGGAATGTACGCCTCAACGCGAATGCTTTATAACCTGGCTCGTGAAGGCAAAGCGCCGCGTATTTTTGCCCGACTGTCAAAAGGCGGTGTACCGCGAAATGCCCTGTGGGCGACCACGGTGGTGGCGGGCCTGTGCTTTTTGACCTCGAAATTTGGCAATCAGGAAGTCTATCTCTGGCTGTTGAATACCTCCGGCATGACCGGCTTCATCGCCTGGCTGGGGATTGCGATCAGCCACTATCGTTTCCGTCGGGGTTATGTGGCGCAAGGGCGGGATCTTAACGCATTGCCTTACCGTTCGGGCTTCTTTCCTGTCGGTCCCATTTTTGCCTTTATCCTCTGCCTGATGATCACCTTAGGGCAGAATTATCAGGCGTTCCTGCAGGACAGAATTGACTGGTATGGTGTGGCAACCACCTATATTGGTCTGCCGCTGTTTCTGCTTATCTGGCTGGGTTACAGGCTGGTGCGGGGCGGTCGCATTATCAAATACAGTGAGATGGAATTCCCTCTCCATCAAGACGAGAAATGACCAGAAGCGCACGGTGAAAGCCGTGCGCTTTTTACCTTACGTCATCACTGTTAACATTCGATGAATTGATAATTATTATCACCTGCACTATTGTGGCTGCGTTTTTAATTTTGGAGCCATTACTGGGTTGAATCATGACAACGGAATCCTCGTTGATCGGTGCTGAAGAGGGCCATCAGCACACACTGACAAACTATCATCAGGTTGTGCGCCGCCGCCTGTTCTGGCTGGGCGCGCTGCTGATAGCAATACTCGCCTCACTCATTCTCGATTTTACGCTCGGTCCGGCAGGGCTTTCTTTATCCGTGCTGTGGCACACACTGCTGTCTCCCGAGAGCGTTGATGCGGGTACACGCGTGATCGTCTGGGATATCCGCTTACCCTATGCATTAATGGCCATTGTTGTCGGCCTGGCGCTCGGCCTGGCCGGGGCGGAAATGCAAACCATCCTGAATAATCCCCTTGCCAGCCCCTTCACGCTGGGCGTGTCCTCTGCGGCCGCGTTTGGTGCAGCGCTGGCCATTATTCTGGGCGTGGGTATTCCCGGTATTTCCGGGCAGTGGTTTATTTCAGCTAACGCGTTTCTGTTTGCCCTGTTCGCCGCATTAATGCTGGACGGGATTACACGCTGGACCCAGGTGTCCTCGTCAGGTGTGGTGCTGTTTGGTATCGCCCTGGTGTTTACCTTCAATGCACTGGTTTCGATGATGCAGTTTATCGCCAGTGAAGATACGCTGCAGGGACTGGTGTTCTGGACCATGGGCAGCCTGGCGCGCGCGTCCTGGGAAAAACTGGGTGTACTGAGTGCAGCCTTTGCGGTGCTGGTTCCTTTCTCCATGCTCAGTAGCTGGAAGCTCACCGCGCTGCGGCTGGGGGAAGACAGGGCGATCAGTTTTGGTATCGATGTGCGTCGCTTGCGTCTGGCGACTCTGCTGCGCATCAGCGTGCTTTCCGCACTGGCGGTCGCTTTCGTTGGCCCCATTGGCTTTATTGGCCTGGTCGCACCCCATATTGCACGCATTATGTTTGGTGAAGATCATCGCTTTTATTTGCCTGCCAGCGCACTTACCGGTGCACTGGTGCTGTCGCTGGCTTCCGTGGCGTCGAAGAACCTGATCCCTGGCGCGATCATTCCGGTCGGCATTGTCACTTCGCTGATTGGTGTGCCGTTCTTCCTGAGTATTATTCTGCGCCATCGGGGGAATGTGTGATGGAACAAGGTTTAAGCCTGGGCGGTTTCACCACCGGTTACCCTAAACGTCGGGTGATTGAAAACCTGAATGTCGCGCGTTTGCCGCGTGGCGAGATTACGGTATTGCTTGGACCGAACGGCTGCGGCAAATCAACGCTGCTGCGTGCACTGGCCGGGCTGAATAAAGGGCAGGGCGAACTGTGGCTAAACGGGGAAGACCTGATGACCCAGCCTTTCGCGCGCCGTGCCAGGCAGGTGGTTTATTTACCCCAATCCCTGCCGGCGGGTGTTCACCTGCACGTGCTGGAGTCCATTATTGTGGCGCAGCGTGCCTCTAGTGGATTACACAGTGCCGCCAGCGAAGCGGACGTGATGGTGTTGCTGGAGCAGTTGGGCATCGCTCATCTGGCCATGCGTTATCTCGACCAGCTGTCTGGCGGACAAAAACAGTTGGTTGGCCTGGCGCAGTCACTTATTCGCCGGCCTGCGCTGCTGCTGTTGGATGAACCGCTCAGCGCGCTGGATTTAAATTACCAGTTCCACGTGATGGATTTGGTCCGGCGCGAAACCGCGCTGCGCAATATGGTTACGGTGGTGGTGGTGCACGACATCAATATCGCCTTGCGCCACGCTCAGCATGCGTTGATGCTCAAAGAGGGCAAACTCATTGCTGAAGGCGCGCCGGATCACGTCATTACACCCGCCACGCTGGCGCAGGTTTACGGCGTGCAGGGCCGCATTGAGCACTGTTCGCGAGGAACACCGCAGGTCATGATTGACGGGCTGGTCCAGGAAGGGCTGGCGTAGAATCCGGGGATTGCTCAGGCAATCCCCTTTTTTATATCACCCTACCAACAGGTGTTGCGCATGGAAGCGCAGGTGATCTTCGACAAAACTGGCAATGAAGAAGTAACTGTGATCGTAGCCAGGCTGGATACGCAGTGTTAATGGAAAGCCCATCTCCTGGGCAATCGCTTCTAAGCGCTCCGGCTGGAGTTGATCGGCCAGGAACTGATCGCTGTCGCCCTGATCGATCAACAACGGCAGGCGATGCTGAACGTTATGCATCAACTGACAGCTGTCATACGCGCGCCAGGCCTGGCGATCTTCTCCCAGATAGGCCGTGAATGCTTTCTGACCCCAGGGAACGTCGCACGGGTTGACGATAGGCGCAAACGCCGAGGCAGACGCAAAGCGATTGCCCAGACGTAATGCCAGCATCAGTGCGCCATGTCCACCCATGGAGTGCCCCATGATTGACTGACGTTCACTGACCTTAAAGTTATCGGCAACCACTGCGGGCAGCTCTTCACTGAGGTAGTCGAACATACGGTAGTGGCTTGCCCAGGGCTGTTGCGTGGCATTAAGGTAAAAGCCCGCGCCCTGACCCAGATCATAGCCCTCGTCATTGGCGACCTGCTCACCGCGTGGGCTGGTATCTGGCATGATTAACACCAGACCCAGCTCGGCGGCAACACGCTGCGCGCCCGCCTTGGTGGTGAAGTTTTCATCATTGCAGGTCAGCCCCGCCAGAAACCACACCACCGGCGGTGGGGAATCACCGCGCGGGCTTGGCAAATAGATACTGAACGTCATCGGGCAGTTCAGCACCTGTGACTGATGACGCCAGCGCTGCTGCCAGCCGCCAAAAATTCGATGCTCTTCCAGCAGCTCCAGAGTAGATGTCATAGCGCCCCCGATTACTTATTAAAATGCACGACGGAGCGGATCGATTTTCCATCATGCATTAAATCAAAGGCGTCATTAATCTCTTCCAGCGGCATGGTGTGCGTGATGAAATCATTCAGGGCAAATTTGCCGTCCAGATAATCCTGCACAATACCAGGCAACTGTGAGCGGCCTTTTACGCCACCAAAGGCAGAGCCACGCCAGACACGACCAGTAACCAGTTGGAACGGACGCGTCGAAATTTCCTGACCCGCACCCGCCACCCCAATGATCACCGACTCACCCCAGCCTTTATGACAGCACTCAAGGGCAGAGCGCATGACGTTGACGTTACCGATACATTCAAATGAGAAATCCACCCCGCCGTCGGTGAGTTCAACAATCACATCCTGAATGGGTTTGTCATAATCTTTCGGGTTAATCAGATCGGTCGCGCCCAGCTTACGGGCCAGATCGAACTTGCTGGTGTTGATATCAATACCAATAATGCGACCGGCTTTGGCCATTTTTGCGCCGATGATTGCGGATAGTCCAATACCGCCCAGACCAAAGATGGCAACGGTATCGCCTTCTTTAACCTTAGCCGTATTCATCACCGCACCCATGCCGGTGGTCACACCACAGCCCAGCAGGCACACTTCTTCCAGCGGGGCTTCTTTACTGATTTTTGCCAGCGAGATTTCAGGCACGACGGTGTATTCAGAGAAGGTGGAGGTGCCCATATAGTGGAAAATGGGCTTGCCGTCTTTGAAGAAACGCGTAGTACCGTCAGGCATCAGACCTTTGCCTTGCGTGGTACGAATGGCCTGACACAGGTTGGTTTTACCGGACAGGCAGAACTTACATTTGCCGCATTCTGGCGTGTAAAGCGGGATCACGTGATCGCCCACTTCAACGCTGGTCACGCCTTCGCCCACCGCTTCAACAACGCCACCGCCTTCGTGACCCAGAATGGCCGGAAACACGCCTTCGGGATCGCTGCCAGACAGTGTGTAAGCATCGGTATGACAGACGCCGGTCGCGACGATACGCACCAGCACTTCCCCTTTCTGCGGCGGCATTAAATCCACTTCTTCGATTTTCAGCGGTTCGCCTGCGGCCCAGGCTACGGCGGCGCGGGTTTTGATCATGTTCATGCAATCCCTCTTACAGTCAGATTGTGACGCGACATGGCGTCTGGATGGTCGTGATAAGTTAAAAATAGCGCGGAAACACTATTCCGCTGCATGCAATGGATGCATCAGCTCATCATTGAGCGGACGATCGTGAAATTGTTCGATAATAAGGTACTTCAGCGCCTCAACGTTGGGCGTGAAGGCATCGCGTCGCCACATCAGCCAGGTGGCGGTGTCGCGGTATTCAGCCGGAAGGCTGTGTACCTGCACACGGGCGCGGTCTGGCATCTGTTTCAGGACCGACGCCGGTATCATGGCAACGCCAGCACCGCCCGCCACACAGGCCAGCATGGCGTGATAGGACTGAATCTCCATCACCGTGTTAGGTGCCGCCTGGCTGTCGCGATACCATGCTTCAAGTTTAACCCGGTAGGAGCAGCTGTTACGAAACGCAAACAAGGTATCCTCCTGGGTGTCCCGTGCGCAGGTCACCGGGATATGGTCAAGGTCGGTGATTAAAACCATTTCCTCGCGAAAGGCAATGCAGCCATTGAGATCGTCGTGTTGAACCGGTCCATCGACCAGGGCTGCCGCCAGGGTGCCTTCGCGCACCCGATCGATAATTTCTCCCGAGGTGCCGGTGATCAGCGATAAGGCGACCGCAGGAAAACGTTGATGGTAGGCAGCAAGAAGGCCGGGCAGGCGCGTCGCCGCCGTGCTCTCCATGGAGCCAAGCGCGAAGTTACCGCCAGGCTTACCCGCCCGGGTCATACTTAATGCTTCATCACTCAACGCCAGAATACGCTGTGCGTAATTAAGGAAATTATGGCCCATAGGCGATAACCGGATGCGCTGTTTTTCGCGAATAAACAGATCCACCCCCAATTCCTCTTCCAACTGGCGCAGGCGCGTGGTGAGATTGGACGGTACCCGATGCAAGTGTTCTGCCGCACGGGCCAGGGAACCGCTCTCTGCCACGGAACAGAACATACGTAACTGAACTAAATCCATAGTGTTCTCTTACCGTAAACAAGTTGCTTAAGATTATTCACTTTTTGTGAGTTTAAGCATCGTTCATGCTATAAGCAAGTTTCAACGCAAAAAACTGAGGTACCAGATGGCGTTTCGCGTGGCGATAAGTGCATTTTTAACCTTGTTTGTGGCTATGGGAATAGGGCGCTTTACCTTTACCCCGCAGGTGCCCTTGATGATCCAGGAACATCAGTTAACCCTCACCAGTGCCAGCCTGGTGGCGGCGTTAAACTACCTGGGTTATCTGTGTGGTTCTTTTGATGCCATGCGCGCGCACCAACGCGTTGAGCTGCGTCTGCAACTGGGAATATGGGGCACCGTTGTACTGACGGCGTTGTCAGCCCTGGCTGACGGGCCTGGATGGCATGGGGTGATCCGCTTTGTTATTGGTTGGGCCAGCGGCTGGGCGATGGTGCTGGTCGCGGCGTGGAGCAACGAGCAACTGCACCACCATGGCCGTCCCGGCCTGTCGGCAGCGGTGTTTGCCGGGCCGGGCGCAGGCATTTTTGTCAGCGGCCTGTTGGCCGTGGCGCTACACAGTTTACAGGTCAGCGCAGCACTGGCCTGGTCGGTTTATGCAGCGCTGGCAGCGGTACTGGTCGCGCTTATCAGCCGCAACCTGCCGCGCGCGGGTGAACTGCATCGGCCCGAACAGGCCCCGCAACCGCTGGTTCTGACCCGCAACCTGAAGCGACTGGTTCTGAGTTACAGTCTGGCCGGCTTTGGCTATATTTTGCCAGCAACCTTTCTTTCACAGATGGCGGCGGCGCGTTTCCCTGACAGTGCCACGGCCCAGTTTGTCTGGCCGGTATTCGGTGGGGCGGCAGTTGTGGGTATTGTGTTAGGCATTGCTACTCGCCGGACAGGCAGCAGCCATGCCCGCTTAGCCGTGGTGCTGTGGGCGCAGGCGTTGGGCGTGCTGGCGGCGGCGCTGCTCCCTGGATTCAGCGGCCTGCTAACAGGCGCGCTGCTGGTCGGCGGGGGCTTTCTGTGCGTGGTGCAGCTGTCGCTGCTCTGCGCCCGTGAGCTGGCACCGCAACATATGCGTTACATGGCCGGGCTGCTGACAACCGGATATGCGATTGGGCAGTTGGCAGGGCCGATGCTTTCCTCGCTTTCAACGCTGTTCTTACATCGCCTGGAGCCTGCCTTGTGGGTCGCCGGTGCCAGCCTGATATGGGCAGGGCTGCTGGTCTGGCGGCGGGCAGCATGAAAAGCTTTCATCCCCAATCAGATTGATTGCTGGATTACCTGCACAGAAAGTTTCACAATACGCGCTCAGTAATATGACCCGCTGGCAACAAACGGCGGGCGCAACACCTGCCGGAGAAGAGTAAGATGAGTACCTTAAGTCAGGAAGCTGCACTGGTCCACGAAGCGCTGCTGGCGCGTGGACTGGAAACGCCGCTGCGTGCACCCACGCGTGAAATAGACGATGAAACGCGTAAAAGCCTGATTGCAGGCCATATGACGGAAATCATGCAGCTGCTGAATCTGGATCTTGAAGATGACAGCCTGATGGAAACCCCGCACCGCATCGCCAAAATGTATGTCGATGAGGTCTTTTCCGGTCTCGATTATGCCAACTTCCCCAAAATCACCCTCATTGAAAACAAGATGAAAGTGGATGAGATGGTCACGGTTCGCGACATTACGCTGACCAGCACCTGCGAACATCACTTTGTGATTATCGATGGGAAAGCGACGGTTGCCTACATCCCCAAAGATAAAGTGATTGGCTTATCGAAGATCAACCGTATCGTACAGTTTTTCGCACAGCGGCCTCAGGTGCAGGAGCGTTTAACCCAGCAGGTTCTGCTGGCGCTGCAGACGCTGTTGGGCACCAACAACGTTGCCGTCTCGATTGATGCCGTTCACTATTGTGTCAAAGCACGCGGCGTGAAGGATGCAACCAGCGCGACCACGACGACCTCGCTGGGCGGCCTGTTTAAATCCAGCCAAAACACCCGTCAGGAATTTCTGCGCGCGGTACGTCATAACTAAAGCTGACAGGCGGGCGCGGCTGTCGTCTGCCTGATACTTCAGGATTCCACATGCAACGCTACCTCGTGCTGGATTTCATTCGGGGCTGTGCCATTCTCGGCATTCTGGTGTTAAACATTATTGGCTTTGGTTTACCTTCCGCCGCGTATCTCAATCCCGCCTGGCAAGGCAGCGTCACGCTCTCTGATGCCTGGACATGGGCCATTTCCGACATCTTTGCCCAGCTCAAATTCCTGACGCTATTCGCTCTGCTGTTTGGCGCAGGACTGCAAATGCAGCTGTCACGCGGCAGTCGCTGGCTGAGTGCCCGTTTATCCTTGTTAGTGGTGCTGGGATTTATTCACGGTGTCTTTATCTGGGAAGGGGATATTTTACTGGATTACGGCATTATCGGGCTGATCACCTGGCGTATGTTGCGTGATGTACCTTCAACGCGGGGGCTCATTAACACGGGCGTCCTGCTCTATCTAATGGGATGTGCCGTATTGCTGGTGTTCGGGCTTATCTCCAGCCCTGAACCTTCGCCATCGTGGCTGCCGGGTGCTGCCGGGATTCAGTATGAGCAGTTTTGGAAGCTGACGGGTGGGCTGGCTGCCGTGCAGATTCGTCTGGACCACCTTTCCTCGGGCCTGATGGCACTGGTGGCGCAGTATGGCTGGCAACTGGCCGGATTGATGATGCTGGGTGCTGCTCTGGTGCGCTGTGGCTGGCTGAAAGGCGCCTTTCCGGTGCACCACTACCGGCGCGTAGCCGCAATGTTATTGCCGCTGGGGTTACTGATCGCTACTGTCGGTGTTGCCGCACAGTGGTGGGTCGACTGGGATTACCGCTGGAGCGCTTTTTTTCTGCAACTGCCGCGTGACCTGGCCAGTCCATTGATCAGTCTTGGCTATGTCGCATTATGTTTCGGCTTTTGGCCTTCTCTCCAACGCTGGCGGCTGAGCTATGCCATCCGCTGCGTGGGCAGGATGGCGCTCAGCAACTATCTGTTGCAATCCCTGATATGCACCACGCTGTTTTACCGCTTCGGCTTGTTTATGCATTTCTCACGGCTACAGCTGGTTATGCTGGTACCGGCCATCTGGTGCGTTAACCTGCTGTTTTCTGTGCTGTGGTTGCGCTATTTCCCGCAGGGCCCAATGGAATGGGTCTGGCGTCGTCTGACGCAAATTGCGGCAGGTACCTCATCCACTTCCCCTTCTGAAAGATAATGACCGCCATCACAAAGGTTACAGAATTGTATGTAACCGTTTTCATTGATGTGACGTAATTCACGCTGCACGCCCGTCTTCCCTGACAAAATAGCGCCGGTGTTGTAACTGGCATAATGCCTTATCTCTCTGGAAGTGCTGCATGATAACGATTCGTGATGTTGCGCGTCAGGCCGGTGTGTCGGTCGCTACCGTTTCGCGCGTACTAAATAACAGCAGCGCGGTCACCGCTGAAACACGTGATGTGGTGTTACAGGCGGTTGACGCTCTGGGCTATCGCCCAAATGCCAATGCACAGGCGCTGGCAACCCAGGTGAGCGATACCATCGGGGTGGTCGTCATGGATGTGTCCGACCCCTTTTTTGGCGCGCTGGTCAAGGCGGTAGACACGGTGGCACAGCGCGTACATAAACATGTTCTGATCAGTAACTCCTGGCACCATGAAGAGAAAGAACGTCACGCGATTGAGGTACTGATTCGCCAACGCTGCAATGCGCTGGTGGTGCACGCGAAAACGCTTTCAGACGCGGAACTGGCTGATTTTATGAGCCAGGTGCCCGGTATGGTGGTGATTAACCGTAGCGTGCCGGGTTTTGAGCACCGTTGCGTCAGCCTTGATAATGTAACAGGCGCATTGATGGCCTCAAGAATGCTGCTGCAACAGGGTCATTGCCGCATTGGCTATCTGTGTTCCAGCCATCCTATCGAAGATGTCGCGCAGCGGCGGGAAGGCTGGCTGCAGGCAATGGCAGAGCAGGGTATTCGCCCGCAGGAAAGCTGGATTGCCAGCGCGGAGCCTGATATGCAAGGGGGCGAAGCGGCAATGGTGGAACTCCTGGGCCGCAATCTCAACCTCAGTGCCATCTTCACCTACAACGACAGCATGGCGGCGGGGGCCCTCACGGCCTTAAAAGACAACGGTATTCAGGTGCCCCAGCATTTTTCAGTGGTGGGCTTCGATGATATCCCGATTTCACGTTATACCGATCCTCAACTGACCACGGTCCGTTATCCTATTGTTTCTATGGCGAAACTTGCCACTGAGCTGGCGCTTCAGGGCGCGGCGGGCTGTATCGACAGCAGTGCAAAACACATCTTTATGCCGACGCTGGTACGCCGCCACTCGGTGGCGCAAAAGCAAATTGTGGAGTCCGTCACTAATTCAGGCGATTCAGCGATGTAACCGTTTTCAATCTGTGATTGTATTCACAGTTAATTAACATTGCTCTCACTATGATGGCAGCGTCTAACAGTACTGAAACATTATGTAACGCCACTCTCTTCATGAGGGGGCCGACCGGGCGTCGGTTTACATGGTTCATGACACGCACTATGGATGCATTGCCTACACGGAAGTCACGGAAGTCGAGTTTTGCATGGCACAGCAGGGGCTCCGCCTGATAAAGCGCATCCTGCCTCGCCGAATAATTCTACCTGATGTTCTGACGCCTTCTGGGCGGCTGAACAAAAAAAGACCCTGCAAAAAAAACCGGAGATACCATGAATAAGAAGGTTTTCACGCTCACAGCACTGGTTGCCAGCATGATGTTTGGTGCAACTGCTCATGCCGCTGACACACGCATCGGCGTGACCATTTACAAATACGACGACAACTTTATGTCGATGGTTCGTAAAGATATCGAGAAAGAAGCCAATACACTGGGCGGCATTCAGCTGCTGATGAATGACTCACAGAACGATCAATCCAAACAGAACGATCAAATTGACGTGCTGATGGCAAAAGGCGTGAAAGCGTTAGCCATTAACCTGGTTGACCCGGCTGCGGCGGCCGTTGTCGTGCAAAAAGCCCGTGCTAACGATATTCCCGTGGTGTTCTTCAATAAAGAGCCTAACGCTAAAGTGCTGGCCGGCTATGACAAAGCTTACTACGTGGGTACCGACTCTAAAGAGTCAGGCGTGATTCAGGGCAAACTGATTGAGAAGCACTGGAAAGCGACCCCAGCATGGGACCTGAATAAAGATGGCGTCATCCAGTATGTTCTGCTGAAAGGCGAGCCGGGCCATCCTGATGCAGAAGCACGTACCAAATATGTTATCGACACGCTGAACAAAGACGGCCTGAAAACCCAGAAGTTAGCGATGGATACGGCTATGTGGGATACCGCTCAGGCGAAGGATAAGATGGACGCATGGCTGTCTGGTCCAAACGCTAAGAAAATTGAAGTGGTTATCGCTAACAACGATGCAATGGCAATGGGCGCAGTTGAAGCACTGAAAGCGCACAACATGTCTTCCATTCCGGTATTCGGTGTGGATGCGTTGCCTGAAGCGCTGGCGCTGGTTAAGTCAGGTGCAATGGCGGGTACCGTGCTGAATGACGCGGAAAACCAGGCGAAAGCGACCATTGATATGGCGAAAAACCTTGCAGATGGCAAACCGGCTACGGCAGGCACCAACTTCAAGATGGTAGATAAGATCGTCCGCGTACCTTATGTACCGGTCGATCAAGAAAACCTGTCTCAGTTCCAGAAATAAGTTTTTGCAGATGGGCGCGGCAGCTGCTGCGCCTTTTTTATGTCATCACCGTTTTTTAGCCAGGTAAATTATGGCCAGTGATAATACGACCGCGCAGCGCGAATATCTGCTGGAAATGACCGACGTCAGTAAATCATTTCCCGGCGTGAAAGCTCTCGATAACGTTAATTTAAAAGTGCGGCCTCACTCCGTTCATGCACTGATGGGTGAAAACGGCGCTGGTAAATCGACGTTGTTAAAGTGCTTATTTGGTATCTATAAAAAAGATACCGGCAGTATTCTTTTTCAAGGGCAGGAAATTGATTATAAAAGCTCCAAAGAAGCGCTGGAAAACGGCGTATCAATGGTGCATCAGGAATTAAATCTGGTATTGCAACGCACCGTGATGGACAACATGTGGCTTGGGCGTTATCCACGCAAAGGCTTCTTTGTCGATCAGGACAAAATGTACCGTGATACCAAAGCGATTTTTGACGAGCTGGATATCAACATCGATCCTCGTGATAAAGTCGCCCATCTCTCTGTCTCGCAAATGCAGATGATTGAGATTGCTAAAGCGTTTTCCTATGACGCAAAAATCGTGATCATGGATGAACCGACTTCCTCCTTAACGGAAAAAGAAGTTAATCATCTGTTCACGATTATCCGTAAGCTGAAAGATCGCGGCTGCGGTATTGTTTATATCTCGCATAAGATGGAAGAGATCTTCCAGCTGTGCGATGAAATTACCATCCTGCGTGATGGTCAGTGGATTACGACTCAGCCGCTTGAAGGGCTGGATATGGATAAGATCATCGCCATGATGGTCGGACGTTCACTGAGCCAGCGCTTCCCGGATCGTATCAACGTCCCGGGAGAAACCATTCTTGAGGTGCGTAATCTGACCTCACTGCGTCAGCCTTCTATTCGTGATATTTCGTTTGATTTGCGTAAAGGGGAGATACTCGGCATTGCCGGGTTAGTGGGTGCAAAACGTACTGATATCGTTGAAACGCTGTTTGGCATTCGCGAAAAATCAGGCGGCACCATTAAACTGCATGGTAAAACGATTAACAATCATACGGCCAATGAAGCCATTAACCACGGCTTTGCACTGGTGACGGAAGAGCGTCGTTCTACCGGTATTTATGCCTTTTTGGATATTGGCTTTAATTCTCTTATATCCAATATCAAAAAATATAAGAACAGTATTGGCCTGCTGGATAATAAACGCATGAAAAGCGATACCCAATGGGTGATCGATTCCATGCGGGTAAAAACCCCTGGGCATCATACGCAAATTGGTTCCCTTTCTGGTGGTAACCAACAGAAAGTGATTATTGGACGCTGGTTGCTGACTCAGCCCGAAATATTAATGCTCGATGAACCGACGCGCGGGATTGATGTGGGTGCCAAATTCGAGATTTACCAGTTGATGGCGGAGCTGGCAAAGAAAGAAAAGGGCATCATTATTATCTCTTCCGAAATGCCAGAGCTGTTAGGCATCACCGATCGTATTCTGGTAATGAGTAACGGTCTGGTAGCCGGCATTGTTGATACGAAAACTACCACGCAGAACGAAATATTGCGTTTAGCGTCATTACACCTTTAATGAAGTAAGGGCTGTTAACATGAAAGCGACTACAAAAAAGAATGCGCTAACCTGGCTTAAAGAGGGCGGCATTTATGTCGTACTGCTGGTACTACTGGCTATTATTATTTTCCAGGACCCGACATTTTTAAGTTTAATGAACCTGAGTAACATTCTCACCCAGTCCTCGGTGCGTATTATTATCGCATTGGGCGTCGCCGGGCTGATTGTGACCCAGGGTACGGACCTGTCAGCAGGCCGTCAGGTGGGACTGGCGGCGGTTGTCGCGGCAACGCTGCTGCAGTCGATGGATAACGTCAATAAAGTGTTTCCACACATGGAAACCGTACCGATCCCAGTGGTTATTCTGATCGTCTGTGCAATTGGTGCAGTGATTGGGCTGGTTAACGGTATTATTATTGCCTATCTCAAAGTGACGCCGTTTATTACCACGCTCGGCACCATGATTATCGTTTACGGTATTAACTCCCTGTATTACGACTTTGTGGGTGCGTCACCTATCGCAGGCTTTTATGACGGCTTCTCAACCTTTACTCAGGGGTTCCTGCGTTTCGGTGATTTCAAGCTGTCGTACATCACGTTCTATGCGCTGGTTGCCATCGTTTTCGTCTGGATTCTGTGGAATAAAACCCGCTTTGGTAAAAACATTTTTGCCATCGGGGGCAACCCGGAAGCGGCGAAAGTCTCAGGCGTCAATGTTAACCTGAACCTGATTTTAATTTATGCCTTGTCCGGTGTGTTTTATGCCTTCGGCGGCATGCTGGAAGCGGGCCGTATCGGCTCAGCCACCAACAACCTCGGCTTTATGTATGAGTTAGATGCAATAGCAGCCTGCGTCGTCGGCGGGGTCTCCTTCGCCGGTGGTGTGGGTACTGTTGCGGGCGTGGTTACCGGTGTTCTGATCTTTACCGTTATCAACTACGGTTTGACCTACATCGGTGTGAACCCTTACTGGCAGTACATCATCAAGGGCGGCATCATTATCTTTGCTGTGGCGCTCGACTCGCTGAAGTATTCGCGTAAAAAATAACAGCAGTGGCAATCATACAAGCGGCCTCCGGGCCGCTTTTTTTGGGCCGTGCACATGCGTCTTCGTCAGCTGGTCTTTAGGCCGGGCACGGCCTTAATATCATCAGTTCATCAGCTAAAATCGCAAACCCGCAAACCCGCAAACCCGCAAACCCGCAAACCCAGAAATCCGTAAGTCGATAAGTGCATAAACTGGCCAGTGAAGAACAGTCTTCTGCGTGCCTGCTCGTCTTCTGCCCTCGACGGGCGCTGGATGCGATGTTGCCTTTTCGTATGATTTCTAACACTGAGAGTAGAACGGCAGAACGGCAGAACGGCAGAACGGCAGAACGGCAGAACGGCAGAACGGCAGAACGGCAGAACGGCAGAACGGCAGGATGAAAAGATGGCAGGGCAGGAAGCGCCGTGCGAAGTCTCGTCAGCCCTTTCAGTTAAGGAAAAGCAGCACTGAGCTGGCGGGATAACTAACGGCGTTTCTGTTCGAGTTCCAGCAGTTGTTCCGGGGTCACGGCCGGATAGCTTTGTGCATCTTCAGGTATCTCATGCACGGCAGGGATCGGTACCAGCGGGCCAAGGAAACGCGGTTCGCGCTTCAGTAAAAACAGGTCCGCCAGCGCGCCAAGACGTGCACCCACTTCTCGCATCCGCACGCTGAGCATATTTTTAGGGGACGGCACCGCGTAGCACTGAGCCTGAATGCCGAGATGCAAGGCGATAAACAGTGCCCGCTCGCAGTGAAAGCGCTGGGTGATGATAATAAAGTCATTGGTATCAAATACCTTGCGCGTGCGCACAATCGAATCCAGCGTACGGAAGCCGGCATAGTCCAGCACGATATCAGCAGGATCGACACCGCCTTTAATCAAATCGCGCCGCATTGTCATCGGTTCGTTGTAGCTTTGCTGTGCATTGTCACCGCTCAACAGCAGGTAGTTAACTTTACCGCTGTTATAGGCGTTGAGCGCGCCCTGCATTCGGTAGAGGTAATACTGATTAATCACACCCGTGCGGTAATATTTCGCCGTCCCCAGCACGACGCCCACCTGACGATGGGGGAGCGACGCGAGGTTGTCATAAATATAAGGTGCCGTTTTCCAGCTGATCCAGCGATCAAGGCCGAACGCCGTCGCCACCATCGTTAAGATGATGAAAAGCAGAGCAATGAAAACGCGTTTCAGCATGCGCCTGAGCACTCGAGATCAGAAGTTTTGGTGGGACAAGGCTACTTGAGCTACACCTGCTAAGCAAGTTTACCCCGTTTGGCTGGTGTAAATTTGAGCTGCGCTGAATCAATGACGACCCAGCGCAGCAATTTTTAGATCGAGGTACGGCGATAATGGCGGTATTGAGGCAGCCAGAAATTGTTCGCGATGGACTGTGACAGCACGTCTTCTGAGGTCACCACTGCCACGCCAGCCAGCTGCGCGGCTTTACCCACTTCCATGGCGATAATCTTCGACACGCCCTGAATATCTTTGATTTCAGGCAGTACCGGCCCTTCACCGTCGTTCACCAGCGGTGAGCAATCCGCCAGCGCACGGCTGGCTGTCATCAGCATGGTATCGGTGACGCGGGACGCGCCAGAGGCGATCACACCCAAACCGATACCCGGGAAGATGTACGAGTTGTTGCACTGCGCAATCGGGTAGGTTTTGCCGTTCCAGGAAACCGGTGAGAACGGGCTACCGGTGGCCACCAGCGCTGCACCATCGGTCCAGGCAATAATGTCTGCTGGGGTGGCTTCAACGCGCGAGGTTGGGTTGGAAAGCGGCATCACAATAGGACGTTTGCAGTGCTTATGCATCTCACGGATGATCTCTTCCGTGAACAGGCCAGGCTGACCTGACACACCGATTAAAATGTCGGGCTGTGCATTACGCACGACGTCCAGCAGGGAGATAGCGTCGCTTGACGTATCCCAGTCTTTAAGATTGTCGCTTTTCTGCACCAGCCTGCTCTGGAAATCCAGCAGGTTAGGCAGTTTGTCGGTCAGCAGACCAAAGCGATCCACCATCATAACGCGACTACGTGCTTCGTCGTCGCTCAGACCTTCCGACTTCATTTGGGCAACAATCTGCTCAGCAATACCACAACCGGCGGAACCTGCGCCCAGGAAAACGACCTTCTGCTCGCACAGGCGGCTTCCGGCAGCGCGGCTTGCGGCAATCAGGGTGCCGACGGTCACGGCAGCGGTGCCCTGAATGTCGTCATTGAAGCAGCACACTTCATCACGGTAGCGCTCCAGCAGCGGCATCGCGTTTTTCTGTGCAAAGTCTTCAAACTGCAACAGCACTTTCGGCCAGCGGCGTTTAACGGCCTGAATGAATTCATTTACAAAGGCATCATATTCTTCACCGGTGATACGTGGATGACGCCATCCCATATACAAGGGATCGTTCAGCAGTTGCTGGTTATTGGTACCCACATCCAGCACAACGGGCAGCGTGTAAGCCGGGCTGATACCGCCACATGCGGTGTACAGTGACAACTTCCCGATTGGAATGCCCATACCGCCAATGCCCTGATCGCCCAGGCCAAGGATGCGCTCACCGTCAGTGACCACAATCACTTTTACGTTCTGCTTGGTGGCGTTTTGCAGCATGTCTTCGATGTGCGCACGATTGGGGTAGGAGATGAATACGCCGCGTGCGCGACGATAAATTTCCGAGAAATGTTCGCAGGCGGCACCGACGGTTGGGGTATAAATAATCGGCATCATCTCTTCGAGATGGTTGTCCAGCAGGCGGTAAAACAGCGTTTCGTTGGTGTCCTGAATGTTGCGCAGGTAAACATGTTTATCGTTATTGTTTTTAAAGTCCTGAAACTGACGCCATGCGCGTTTTGCCTGCTCTTCGATGGATTCTACTGCTTCAGGCAGTAAGCCATTGAGATTGAACTCATTGCGCTCTTCGATGCTGAAGGCGCTGCCTTTATTCAGCAGCGGAAATTCCAGCAAAATAGGGCCAGCATAGGGAATATATAGCGGGCGTTTACTTTCGTATTCGAGTTCCATGCAGTCATGCTCCGGTTGCAAGTTTTCCTGGCGCAATAATCAAAGAGTAGGGTGGACGCCAGTTTTATTGTGATGACGAAGGCCTGGCGCCAGATCCTATGAAATTTCTCGCCGATGTACAGCTTTTGTAAATAAAAGATTTAGAAACTGTTTAAAACCGTGCCGCACATTACGCTTTTGCCAGGGGCACCTGCGTCAGTTGATCGCAACCCAGCGCGCGTAATGTCGCCTGAGTAGCCGAAAACTGATCCAGAGCAGGCTGGTGCGTCTGGGCCAGTGCGGCGGCCTGGATATCGTGACAGGACTCACCTGCCATGTTCAGTAAAATCAGTGCGGCCTGCAGCGGCGGCAGGCTGGGATTGAACGCCGCGTTTTCTGCATAGCGTCCGCTAAAAATTCGGCCTGAGACGGTCTGTAACGCGACACCGCTAAACGCCCGGCTGTAAGGTGCATGAGAGCGATTGGCCGCCTTAACCGCGGCCTGAGCCAGCGCATCGCCCGTTACTACGTAGCCCTGGTCCACATCATCCATCAGGCGTTCCATAATCTGCAGATCACCCGGGCCAAACGCATCGGGCAGGTAATGCGCCAGCGTCTGTACGTCACGCTGCGGCAGGCTGATGCGAATGTCTGTACCGCTGTTGAGTTCGTTCATGAACTGGCGACAGTGACCGCAAGGCGTGTAGTTGACAGTGATGCTTTCAAGGCGCGATTCGCCACGCAGCCAGGCGTGGGTGATGGCGCTTTGCTCCGCATGAACGGTTTGCTGCATGGTCGCACCGGTAAACTCCATATTGGCACCGAAATACCAGTTACCGCTCACGCCACGCGCGATAGCACCGACGTTAAAATGCGACAGTGTCGCCACCGCGCAGGCGGCGGCGACCGGCAGCAGCGCCAGCGCCAGGGCATCTGCATCCAGTTTGGTTTGCGCCTGCAACAGGGTGACCTGCTCGGCCCGCAGCATCGCGTCAAATCCCGGCTCGCTCAGCACCGGGCGAAGCGCGGTTTGCAGTGCAGCGGGGAGTCCTTCAACGGCAGAGTGGAAACGTGGATGCATGGAAGCCTCATTCAATCATCAGAGCGGTATGCCAGACATCGGTTTATATGTGATCTCCGTCGCTCTGACAATGCAACTTGTCTTACAGTTTTCAACTTTGCGAGATCTCTCCCAAAGTTTTAGCCAAACCAGTGCAGCAACAGCGGGAAAACAAAGGGAGCCAGTAACGAGGTGATGATGCCGCAAATCACCAATGCCAGCGAACTAAAGGCGCCTTCCTGAAAATCAATTTCCGCCGCCCGTGCCGTTCCCAGTGCATGAGAGGCATTACCAATCGCCAGGCCGCGTGCCGCTTTGCTCTTCACGCCTAACAGATTCAGTAGCATATGACCAAATACGGCGCCCAGCACGCCCGCGATCAATACACAAATCGCGCTAATCGCAGGAATGCCGTGCAGCGATTGGGAGACCGCCATGGCAATCGGGGTGGTCACCGATTTTGGCAAAATCGTGGCGGCGATTTCTGGGGTTGCGCCCATCCACAGCGCAATGGCGGTGCCCGAAATCATTGCCGTCAGGCTACCAATCACGCACACGCCGATAATGGATTTCCAGCGGGCACGGATTTGATGCATCTGTTCATACAGCGGCAGCGCCAGGGCCACCACCGCGGGTTGCAGCAGCTGATTCAGCACCTCGCTGCCAGCGAAATAACGGGCATAGGGCATGTGCAGTAACAGCAGGATGGGAATAATCACGGCCATGGAAACCAGTAACGGATTCAGCAACGATATCTTCAGTCTTGCCGCCAGCTTGCGCGCCAGTAAAAACGCCCCGACAGTGAGTGGCAACGACCACCAAATATCACTCATCGTTAACCTCTTTGGCCGTAGGTCGTGAATGCAGTTTATGGGCACTTAACCCCACAATGGCAAGGACAGCGAAGGTACTGACAAGGCAGGAGACGACAACAGGACCGAATTGCGCGGTGAGGATATCGGTGTAATTCATGACGCCCACGCTGATGGGCACAAACAGCAGCGCCATGTAGCGGATAATCAGATGACAACCCGGCTTGACCCAACGCACGGGCAGGATTTGCGACGCAAGCAGCGCAAACATAATAAGCATGCCGATGATGCTGCCGGGCAGGGTGATGGGCAGCAGCAGGGCTATGCCGTTTCCTGCATATAAGCAAAGATAAATAATGATAAAAGCGCGCAGATAACGCCAACTCATCGTTAGCACGGTGTGCATGACAGGCTCCTGTTTTTAACGGGTTTTATCATACGCACTAACGGCCTGGCCTGCCAGCAATCAGCCGTGTGGCTGAAGCGCCATCCCCGGCGGTAAACCGCAGAGGATGGCCAGAGGACTATTTCACCGGCATGCCAGGTACGGCACCGCTGTCTACGGACAGGACAAACAGATCTTTGCCACCGGGGCCGGCAGACAGCACCATGCCTTCCGACACGCCAAACCGCATTTTACGCGGCGCAAGGTTGGCCACGATGATGGTCATCTTGCCGACCAGCACCGCAGGATCGGGATAGGCCGCACGAATGCCTGAGAAAATCTGGCGCTTCTCACCGCCCAGATCCAGCTCAAGACGCAGCAGTTTGTCCGACCCTTCGACTAATTCCGCTTTCTCAATCAGCGCGACGCGCATATCCACTTTGGCAAAATCGTCGATGGTAATGGTATCGCCAATGGGCGCATCCGCCAGTGGGCCGGTTACCGCCGGTTTATTGGCTTCTGCCGCATCCACTTTTGATGCCTCAATCAGGCCTTCAACCTTCGCCATTTCAATACGACCATAAAGCGCCTTAAATGGCGCGACCTGATGATTCAGCAGCGGCTGTTGAATCGCATCCCAGTGCAGTTCGCTGTTCAGGAACGCTTCAGCACGTTCGGTCAGCGATGGCAGCACCGGTTTCAGCCAGGTCATCAGGATGCGGAACAGGTTGATGCCCATTGAGCAAATGGCCTGGAGGTCTGCATCACGGCCTTCCTGCTTCGCCACCACCCAGGGTGCCTGCTCATCAACATAGCGATTCGCCAAATCGGCCAGCGCCATGATTTCACGAATGGCCCGGCTGAATTCACGGCTCGCCCAGGCTTCACCAATCTTCTCTGATGCGTCCAGGAAGGTTTGATACAGGGCGGGATCGGCCAGTTCCGCTGACAGCTTGCCGTCAAAACGTTTAGTGATGAAACCGGCATTACGCGAGGCAAGGTTGACCACTTTGTTGACGATATCGGCGTTGACGCGCTGGACAAAATCTTCCAGGTTCAGGTCAATATCATCGATACGTGAAGAGAGCTTCGCCGCGTAGTAGTAGCGCAGGCTGTCGGCATCCAGATGCTGTAACCAGGTGCTGGCTTTGATAAAGGTACCGCGTGACTTCGACATTTTTGCGCCATTGACGGTCACGTAACCATGCACAAACAGGTTATTCGGTTTACGGAAACCGCTGCCTTCCAGCATGGCCGGCCAGAACAGACTGTGGAAGTAGACAATGTCTTTACCGATGAAGTGATACAGCTCCGTGGTTGAATCCTGCTGCCAGAATTCGTCGAAGTTGATATCGCCACGCTTGTCACACAGGTTTTTAAACGATCCCATGTAGCCAATAGGTGCATCCAGCCAGACGTAGAAATATTTGCCCGGCGCGCCAGGGATTTCAAAGCCAAAGTAGGGCGCATCACGGGAGATATCCCACTGCTGCAGTCCCGACTCAAACCACTCCTGCATTTTGTTCGCGACCTGCTCCTGCAGTGCACCAGAACGCGTCCAGGCGCGCAGCATTTCGCTGAACGACGGCAGATCAAAGAAGAAGTGTTCAGAGTCACGCAGGACCGGCGTCGCACCGGAAACCACGGATTTCGGGTCGATCAGCTCAGTCGGGCTGTAGGTCGCGCTGCACACTTCACAGTTATCACCGTATTGATCGGGTGACTTACATTTCGGGCAGGTGCCTTTGACGAAACGGTCCGGCAGGAACATGCCTTTTTCCGGATCGTACAGCTGAGAAATCGTGCGGTTTTTAATAAAACCGTTCTCTTTCAGGCGACCATAAATGAGCCCGGCAAGCTCACGGTTTTCATCGCCATGCGTAGAGTGATAGTTGTCATAGCTGATATTGAAACCGGCGAAATCTGTTTCATGCTCGTGTTTCATTTCAGCAATCATCTGCTCCGGCGCAATACCAAGCTGCTGCGCTTTCAGCATGATCGGTGTGCCGTGAGCGTCATCGGCGCAGATGAAGTAAACCTGATTGCCACGCATTCGCTGATAACGCACCCAAATGTCCGCCTGGATATGCTCGAGCATGTGACCGAGATGAATTGAGCCGTTTGCGTAAGGCAGGGCGCAGGTTACCAGAATTTTTTTAGCGACTTGAGTCATAGTTTGCGTAGCTTTCAGTTAAGTAAAAAAACGGGCTTAGATGGTAACCGATGGGCACAGCCGCGTAAACACAAGGGATTTCCGATGCGCAACAGCCCGCGAAACGATCGGCATCTGATAGAATTGTTATTACCTCGCTGTAACACAGCGCAAGCACAGCAGAAAAAGGAGTGGGGATGACAGCGCAATCCCGGGAACCGCATACACCAGAAGCCTTACGCGCCGTTGTTGTCGGCGTGCTGAGCAGCTTTGAACATCCGACGCTTCAACGTAACCTGATTGCCCTCAAGGCATTACATCATGTGGCGCTGCTCGATGGCACGCTGCACATTGAATTGCTGATGCCGTTTGCCTGGAACGGTGCATTTGAAGACGTTAAAGCCGAAACCAGTGCTGAGCTGCTGAGGCTAAGCGGCGCGCAGGCGATTGACTGGCGCTTAAGTCATGATATCGCCACCCTGAAACGGGTTAAGAATCACCCTGGCGTCAACGGGGTGAAAAACATCATTGCCGTCAGCTCCGGTAAGGGCGGTGTCGGCAAATCGAGTACGGCAGTCAATCTGGCGCTGGCGTTGATAGCGGAAGGTGCGCGCGTGGGTATCCTTGATGCCGATATCTATGGCCCGTCCGTGCCCAACATGTTGGGTTGCGAAAAAGAGCGTCCCACGTCGCCCGACGGCACGCATATGGCCCCTGTTCTGTCCCACGGGCTGGCAACCAACTCCATCGGCTATCTCGTGACAGATGATAATGCGATGGTATGGCGCGGGCCGATGGCCAGCAAAGCGTTGATGCAGTTGCTTACTGAAACCCTGTGGCCAGACCTGGATTATCTGGTGCTGGATATGCCGCCAGGTACCGGCGATATTCAGCTCACCCTGGCGCAAAGTGTGCCGGTGACCGGCGCGCTGGTGGTGACCACGCCGCAGGATATTGCCCTGATTGATGCGCGCAAAGGCATGGTGATGTTTGAGAAGGTTAACGTGCCGGTGCTGGGCGTTGTTGAAAATATGAGCATTCATATTTGCAGCCAGTGCGGCCATCATGAACCGATTTTCGGCACGGGCGGTGCGCAACGGCTGGTGGACGATTATGGCACCCGGCTGCTGGCGCAGCTTCCGCTGCATATTCACCTGCGCGAAGATCTCGACGATGGCGAACCCACCGTGATCCGTCGTCCGCACAGCGAGTTCGCGGCACTTTATCGCCAGCTTGCCGGGCGGGTGGCTGCCCAGCTTTACTGGCAGGGTGAGGTGATTCCGGGCGATATCGCCTTCCGGGCGCTTTAGCGCGCGTCGGCATCGCTGGTGTAAAGCGAGGCCGCGGGATAGTGCATCAGCACATAGTTGCCCTGTTCGCTTTCACCCTGTGAAATGATTTTCCAGCCGCGCTGCAAATAAAAGGTTTGCGCGGCTTTATTCATTTCCAGGCACTTCAGTGCTCCGGTAGAGGTAAAACGTGACTGCACCTCGTCAAGTAAAGCGCTGCCCACGCCACGACTCTGGAACGCAGGATCGACATACAGGCTATGCAGGAAGTTATCGTTTTCCATCAGCCCGGCAAAGCCCGCCCGATGACCATCCAGTTCGGCAACCAGAACGGTTTCGCCAGGGATGACCCGATCAAAGTCTTCAAGCTGCCAGTCATCGTTTTCAATCCAGTTCCAGTTATGACGGCGTGCGGCCAAAAACAGGGTTCGCAAAAAGGGGCGATCGGCCTCAGTAAACAATCGAATATGCACATCATGCTCCGTTAAGTCTTTTTAACAAACCTGGCAGGGATTGCCAAAAAAGCAAAAGCAGAACAAATGTCATCTTTTTCACGGTACACTGCTCGATGGTGCCGTTTGGGGAGAATGCGATGCGCCGTCAGTTTTTACGCGTGGTATTTGGCGCATAAGCAAGTAAAGAGTGACGTTACGAACAGCACCGCTCGCAAAAAAGCGGTTTTTTCCCTGAAAGATCATGACGATCGGCGTTTGATAGCTTTCGTTTATTTTATTGATAACGAGCGCTTATTAGATGTTGGCCCAGAAAATTTGTAACCTGCATCACATATTCTAAAGGAGGCCATCACATGTCCATTATCAATACCAAAATTAAGCCGTTCAAAAACAGCGCTTTTAAAAACGGCGAATTCATTGATGTAACCGAGAAAGACGTTGAAGGTAAATGGAGTGTTTTCTTCTTCTATCCAGCTGACTTCACTTTCGTTTGCCCGACCGAACTGGGCGACGTAGCGGATCACTACGAAGAGTTCCAGAAAATGGGCGTGGACATCTATTCCGTGTCTACCGATACCCACTTTACCCACAAAGCCTGGCACGGTTCTTCCGACACCATCGCTAAAATCAAATATGCGATGCTGGGCGATCCAACTGGCGCGCTGACCCGCAACTTCGACATCATGCGCGAAGACGAAGGTCTGGCTGACCGTGGTACGTTCATTGTTGACCCACAGGGTATTATCCAGGCGGTAGAAATCACCGCTGAAGGTATCGGTCGTGATGCGTCTGATCTGCTGCGCAAAGTGAAAGCAGCACAGTACGTCGCGTCTCACCCAGGTGAAGTGTGCCCGGCAAAATGGAAAGAAGGTGATGCTACGCTAGCGCCGTCTCTGGACCTGGTTGGCAAAATCTAATTTCGCATCGATACGTCGATCATTTTCTCATCGGGTGCTGCGGCACCCGATTTTTTGACCAGGAACTCACTATGCTTGATACCAATTTAAAAACGCAGCTCAAAGCCTACCTTGAGAAACTCACCAAGCCTGTGGAGTTGATTGCGACGCTGGATGATGGCGCAAAATCAACGGAGATTCGCAATCTGTTGGTCGATATCGCGAGCTTGTCTGACAAAGTCAGCTTCCGTGAAGAGAACGATCGTCAGGTGCGTAAGCCCTCATTTTTAATCACCAACCCTGGTGCGAATAACGGCCCACGTTTTGCCGGTTCCCCGCTGGGTCACGAATTTACCTCACTGGTGCTGGCGTTGCTACAGACCGGTGGGCACCCGTCCAAAGAAGCGCAAAGCCTGCTCGATCAGATTGTGGCAATGGATGGGGATTTCCATTTCGAAACCTATTATTCACTGTCGTGCCACAACTGCCCGGATGTGGTGCAGGCATTAAACCTGATGGCGGTGCTGAATCCCCGCATCAGCCACACCGCGATTGACGGCGGTCTGTTCCAGAATGAAATTCAGGAACGCAATGTGATGGGCGTGCCTGCTGTCTATCTGAATGGCAAAGCCTTTGGTCAGGGACGTATGAGCCTGGCCGAGATCGTCAGTAAAGTTGACACCAATGCAGACAAGCGTGCAGCAGAAGAGCTGAACAAACGCGATGCTTACGAGGTTCTGATCGTCGGTAGCGGCCCGGCTGGCGCGGCTGCGGCCATCTATTCTGCACGTAAAGGCATCCGTACTGCGTTACTGGGCGAGCGTTTCGGTGGACAGGTACTGGATACCGTCGATATCGAAAACTACATTTCCGTCCAGAAAACGGAAGGGGCCAAACTGGCCGGCGCCCTGCGTGCCCACGTAGATGACTACAATGTGGACGTCATTGACAGCCAGAGCGCCATTAAACTGATTCCGTCTGCGGTCAAAGGCGGCTTGCACGCCATTGAAACCGCTTCCGGCGCGGTCCTGAAATCACGCAGCATCATCCTTGCCACCGGTGCGCGCTGGCGCAACATGGGCGTGCCAGGGGAAGAGCAATATCGCACCAAAGGCGTAACCTACTGCCCACACTGTGACGGTCCTCTGTTTAAAGGCAAACGCACCGCGGTGATCGGTGGCGGTAACTCTGGTGTCGAAGCGGCTATCGATCTGGCGGGCATTGTTGAACACGTGACGCTGCTGGAGTTCGCCAGTGAAATGCGTGCGGACAAAGTGCTGCAGGACAAACTGCGTAGCCTGAAAAACGTGGATGTGATTCTTAATGCACAAACCACCGAAGTGAAAGGCGACGGCAGTAAAGTCACGGGCCTGCAATATCTGGATCGCACCAACCAGACCACCCATGAGCTGGCGCTGTCGGGCATTTTTGTTCAGATCGGCCTGCTGCCTAACACCAACTGGCTGGAAGGCGCGGTTGAACGCAACAAGATGGGCGAAATCATGATCGATGCGAAATGCGAAACCAGCCTGAAAGGCGTTTTCGCAGCAGGGGACTGCACCACCGTTCCTTACAAGCAAATCATTATTGCCAGCGGTGAAGGTTCAAAAGCCTCTTTGAGCGCGTTTGACTACCTGATTCGCACCCAGCCTGCGCACTAAGTTTTCGCGCGCATGATCAAGGCCCGGTAACCTGCGTTACAGGGCCTTTTTAGTATCCCGCCAGCGTCATTAACATCATCCACAGCGGCGTGGTTATCGCCGCGAAAAGCGTGGAAAACAGCATACTGGCGGCCGTCGTCCCGGTAATCACATTGAATTTCTGCGACATCAGATACACATTCACCCCAACCGCCATTGACCCCAGCAGCACCACCACTTTGCTTTCCAGCGCGGGCAGGCCGGTTAGCCAGGCAATCGCCCATACGCACAGCGGTTGCAGAATGAGCTTCAACGCACAGATGGTGTAACTCTCTTTCAAGCCTTCACGAATCCGGTAGTGCGCCAGGCTCATGCCAAGGGTGATCAGGGACAGGGGCGCAGCAATGGAGGCCAGCATGCGCAGAGGTTCGGCAGCAATAACCGGCAGTGGGCGCTGCAGCGGGCTCCAGGCGGTACCGGATAAAATTCCGATGATTAACGGATTTTTTAGCACGCTGATCAAGGTGCGTTTAAAGCCGCCCAGTGAAAAACTGCCCTGTTTTGACCATTCCACCGACACCGTTAATAACGTCCACAGTATCAGGCTGTTAAACACCAGCACCAGGGCGACGGAGGGCAGGGCCGCAGGCCCAAGCAGGACGGTGGCAACCGGAATCCCCAGCATCACATTGTTCGAGAACACGCCGCCCAGGGCAAAGACCGATCCGGCTACGCCATCCAGTTGAAACAGGCGCGAGGCCACAATCCGGCCCACAATGAAGACCAACAGGCAACTGCCAAAAAACGCCAGCAGCAAGCGCACATCGACCGGTGGACTGTTATAAAAGTCACTCATGATGCGAAACAGCATGCAGGGCAGGGCGACGTTAAACACAAAACGGTTCATGCCTTCACTGACGGTAACGGGCCATTTGCCGAACCGGATAAGGCAGAATCCCAGAAAAATCAGGATAAACAACGGGGCCGAAAGATAAATCTGGTGTCCTAAAGTATCCAGCAGGAAAGGCATAAGCGTTCACACGTAAAAAATCACTGGACGTGAGATTAGCAAATTACGCCAGCAACGTAACCTGCCGGTCAGTACCAGGTCGTAATTTTATGATTAGCCCAGCCAGCGCCGCGCCTGTTCATCACTGATATCACGATAGTAAACACGGTGAATGACATCATCGCAATGTGTGCAGCGGGCAGAAATATAAGTGGAATAATAGTGTCGACCAGAAGGAGAAACCGCACCCTGACGGGTTATGTTAATGTCTGTCCATCGGTGACGATGAGGAATAAGCGCTAAGAATCGCATCATGCTTCCTGTAAAGTATGAAGTGTTCTGTTTGTTTATTAACTACATGAATTATATGTTTTTTGTTGCGATGTCTAAGGCAGGCTTTATTTATTAAAAGGCGGTGTAATAGATACGAATATTATTATTAAATAGCGGAAATGTTTTCACGACTATTACGTATGAATTTACAGCCCGCAGCATTAAGCCTTTTTTTGTGAGGTTGGTGGTTGATCGAGATCATGCAAAACGTTTGCATATCCAATCGAAAAAATAATAAGTGCCTTGCTTAAAACAGGGTGCTTACTTATGCTTCTGTTCGTAACACGACTCGGGGTGCCCTTCTTCGTGAAGGCTGAGAAATACCCGTATTACCTGATCTGGATAATGCCAGCGTAGGGAAGTCCGATGCCTGACCGCATTCGCCTTCTTGTCCGCCGGTTGGGAGTTATGATGATACATCAACCGCAGCACCTTTCTGATGCGCAATGCGCGCCCATCCTGCAACAGTTTCGCCGTCAGTCACCGCTGGTGCACTGCATGACCAACGATGTGGTGCAAACGCTAACCGCTAACGTCTTACTCGCCCTTAATGCCTCACCGGCCATGGTTATCGACGCTGAAGAAGCGGCGCAATTTAGCGCTATCGCCGATGCGCTGCTGATTAATGTCGGTACGCTAACCCACGATCGTAAGCAGGCGATGCAGGCTGCGGTGCTTGCAGCTAATCAGGCTGGCACGCCCTGGGCGCTGGACCCGGTGGCGGTGGGCGCACTGACGCTGCGCACCGTGTTTTGCAAGCAGCTGCTCGCGCAGTCGCCTGCAGTGGTACGCGGCAATGCCTCAGAGATTCTGGCGCTGGCGCAGCAGGCCGCAGGCGGACGCGGTGTTGACAGCCTGCACCCGGCCGAAGCCGCACTGCAGGCAGCACAACAGCTGGCAAAAGCCTTTCATACCTGTGTGGTGGTGACCGGCGAAGTGGATTATGCCACTGACGGCACGCTGACCTGGGCGATTCCGGGCGGCTCGCCGTTGATGACGCGGGTGGTGGGCACTGGCTGTGCGCTTTCGGCGGTGGTTGCGGCCTTTGCCTGTTTGCCAGGTGACCGACTGATCAACATCGCCTGCGCCTGCCGGGTGATGGCGCTGGCCGGGGAAAAGGCCGCGCACGTAGCAGATGGAGCGGGCAGCTTTGCGCCTGCTTTTCTGGATGCCCTCTGGACGCTGGAGGCGCGCGATGAAACGCATTAATGCCCTGACGATTGCAGGAACCGATCCCAGTGGCGGTGCCGGTATCCAGGCCGATTTAAAAACCTTCTCTGCACTGGGCGCGTACGGCACCAGTGTGATTACGGCGCTGGTGGCGCAGAATACCTGCGGCGTGCAGTCGGTATACCGTATTTCGCCTGAATTTGTGACCGCCCAACTGAACTCAGTGCTGGATGATGTGCGCATCGATAGTGCGAAGATTGGCATGCTCGCTGAAACGGACATTGTGGAGCGCGTGGCACATGGCCTGCAGCGGCGGGACATTCCTTTTGTGGTGCTGGATACGGTCATGGTGGCAAAAAGCGGTGATGCCCTGCTGAACCCGGATGCGATCGCCTGTGTACGTGAGCGCCTCTTGCCGCAGGTGTCATTGATTACACCTAACCTGCCTGAAGCCGCTGCATTGCTGGGATGCCAGGTGGCAGTCAATGAAGATGAGATGCTCACCCAGGGCGAAGCCTTGTTGCTGATGGGCTGTCAGGCGGTACTGATGAAAGGTGGTCATCTGGATGACGATGAAAGCCCGGACTGGCTGCTGACCCGGACAGGACGGCAGCGCTTTAGCAGCGTACGGGTAAATACGCGCCATACGCACGGCACCGGCTGCACGCTGTCCGCCGCGCTCGCAGCCTTGCGGCCGCGCCATCACAGCTGGGAAGCGACGATCAGCGAAGCGAAAGCCTGGCTGCAGCAGGCGTTACTCGCCGCGGATTCGCTGGAGGTCGGCAACGGGATTGGACCGGTGCACCATTTTCATCAGTGGTGGTAGCCGCCATGCTTGCGCCTGGCTGTCCGGCAAGGCGTTAATCCTCGTCGAACCAGGCGCTGTTTTGCTTGATGACGGGGGTGATCGAAAACTTCATGGCCTGCAGATGGTGGCGCAGTGCTGCCTCTGCCATCTCGGGATCGCTTGCTTTCAGCGCGGCAAAAATAGCGTCATGCTGCTTAATCAGCGTTTCGGCGGGTGCAACGTCGTTCAGGGTTAAATAACGTACCCGGTCCATGGTGGCTTTGATGTTCTCTACCGTTTGCCATGCCAGCGGGCAGTTGATGCTCTCAGCGATCAGACGATGAAACTCATCATCCAGGCTTAAGAACATCTGACTGTCGCCACGGGCAGCCGTGATGCGCTGCAACTGCAGATTATGTTCCAGTGCCATCAGTCCCGGCTCACCGATTTCCTGAGCCGCACGGCGGATCACGGCAACCTCGACAGCCTCACGAATAAAACGGCCATCTTCGACCCGTTTAGCCGAGATCCTGCGGACAAAGGTGCCGCGCTGCGGCAGGATCTGCACCAGCCCCGCTTCCGCGAGCTTGATAAAGGCTTCACGCACCGGCTGACGAGAGAGGTTAAACCTTGCGGAAACCTCTTTTTCAGAAAGCGATGCGCCCGGCTGAATCACGCAGGTCACGATATCGCGGCGCAGGTAGCGGTAAACCTGCTGATTTACCGGCTCGCTGGTGGTGATGGTGTAAGAAAGTGTCATATTGCTGTCCATGTAAAAATCAGTCTGTCCGGGCGTTGGGCTATCGCATCAGTGCTGCGGCTGGCTGGCGGTAGCCTGCTGTACGCTGGCGCGTGCACCCTGTGTAGCAAGCTGCTGGTAACAGGCGGTAAGTTGTTTAACCAGCTCACCGTTTTTGGCAAGGTCATCGCCAAACACCCTGTTCAAGCGCAGCAAGGCCCGCACGCGTGCTTCACCGTCATCACTCTCGGCCACACATGTCGCCAGTTGCGCTTTCAGCGGATCGCGGATCTCAATAGGCTCGCCTTTGTCATCGACCGCACTGACATAACGCATCCAGGCGGCAATGCCCAGCAACAGTAACGGGCAAGGCGTGCCGTTATTCAGGTGCCAGCGCAGGCTGTCCAGAAAGCGCTGGGGCAGTTTCTGTGTGCCGTCAGTTGCAATCTGATACGTCCGGTGTTTGATCGCGCGATTGGCAAAGCGGGCAATCAAAGCATCGGCGTACGCGGGTAAATCAACGCCCTGAATAGTGAGCGTGGGTGCCTGCTCATTGACCATCAGTGCGCGAGCCGCTGCCCGAAACGCATCATCTGCCATACAGTCGCTGATGTGTTCGTAACCGGCAAGATAGCCAAGGTAAGCTAAAAATGAGTGGCTGCCATTGAGCATGCGCAACTTCATCTGCTCAAACGGCAGGACATCCTGCACCAGTTCGGCACCCGCTTCATCCCAGTCAGGTCGACCGCTGACGAAATTATCCTCAATGACCCATTGAAAGAAGGGTTCGGCTTCGACGGCCACCGGATCATGGGAACCGATGCGCAGACGTAACGCGTCAAACGCCGCGTCATTCATGGCGGGAACGATACGATCCACCATGGTGGAAGGAAAGGTGATGTTCTGTTGGATATACTCAGCCAGTAAGGGATCGTGCTGCTGGGCTAACTGCATAACGACGTGACGCGTCACATGGCCATTTTCCGGCATATTATCGCAGGACATGACGCTAAACGGCGCTAAGCCGAGATCGCGACGGCGGCGGATTGCCGCAACAATCAGACCCGGCAGAGACTGCGGGTGTTCGGGATGCGCCAGGTCATGCTGAATGTCGACATGCTGCATGTCCAGGTTCCCGCTGGCGGGCAGGTGACAGTAGCCTTTCTCGGTGACGGTCATCGATACAATGGCGACATCAGGCTGGCACATCGCGTCAATCACGGCTGCGATACCGTCCGTTTTGCCGTGTAACGCGGCGGTGATAATGCCGATTACGCGGGTCTCAACCGCATCATCACTTTTCTCTGTCAGCGTGTAGAGCAGATCTTGTTCACGCAGCGCCTGAATGAGTGCACCGCTGTTAAGGTTGACTTCACAGTATCCCCAGTCACTGCCATGTTCGGCCAGCTTATCGCTGCATAACGCCTGATGTGCGCGATGAAACGCACCAAAACCGATATGCACCATACGGGTTTTAAGCTGGCGACGGTTGTAGGCTGGACGCTGGACATCAGCGGGAAGGTGGTCAGTTTGCAGCATAATGCATCCTTGTAGCGGAGAGGACGACAGGCCATTCCGGCGTTAAGGATGAAAAATTACGCGTCCTACTACTACCATACAAGTTGGCGTAACAAAATTGTGAATGTAATCACGAACTGTTTACATCTAAGCCGGGAGCCTTCACTCCCGGCGCACTCAGTTCAGCAATGCGCACTGCGGTGGCAGACGGCAGCTTAACGCGCCCGGCATAACATCAATCGTGAATTCCTGCCCGGACAGCGGCTCGCCATCCAGATTAAATGTCATCTCGTGGGGCGAGCGAATCGTCAGGGACGATAAACGGGTCGAAATGATGCTGGGATTATCTTCATCGCCGCCGGTGAGGGAATGCAGCAGGGTGGGCAGTAACTCCTGCGCGGTGACCACGCTGACGTCGAGCAGGCCGTCATTAATCAACGCAGAAGGGCATAATCGCTGACCGCCGCCCGCCTGGCGACCATTGCCAATGCCGATGACCAGCGCATCGCCTTGCCAGTGGAAATCGGGCCCGCTGATTTCACAGCTGTCGGGTTTCAGAGTGTCCATGCGCATCAGGCCGTGAATAAAATAGGAAACCCCACCCAGCGCCGATTTCAGCTTTTCCGGCGTCTCGGTGGTAATGCGCGTGCCGAAACCGCCTGTCGCCATATTGATAAAGTAGTGACGCTGATTCACCCGGGCCAGATCGATGTCGTATGCTTTGCCCTGAATAGCCAGCCGTAAAGCCGGTTCGATCTCTTCGGGGATGCCGACGCTGGTGGCAAAATCGTTCGCCGTGCCCAGGGGAATAATCCCTAAGACAGGACGATCGGCAACATTTACCGACGCCAGTGCGGTGGCGATTTCATTGACGGTGCCATCGCCGCCGCCCGCCACCACGGTTACCGCCTGTAATTCCAGCGCTTCTTCGACGTAGCGTTCACCGTCGCCTTTTTCATATGTCACGCGCACGGCAATGTTGTAGCCCTCATCGCGCAGCTTAGTGACCGCTTCACGTAGATCATCATTGCCTGCGCCTTTACCGTTAAGGATCAGCAGCGTAAGCGATTCTTTGTCCATTATCTGTTCCTTGAAGATCTAAAGCGTAGGTAGTGGTTATAGCACAGCCTGGAGAGAAAAATGATGGGCGAAAGGGAGAAAAAAGAAAACCCGCACGGGGGAGCCGGGCGGGTGAATGAGGTGGATCCAGGTACAGCTGCTGATAATTGTTACTCATTGGTAGCAGGCAGCACTATAGAGCAGCAAAATTAAGCCGTCTGTGATCCTTCTCGTGCTTTTGTCAAAATGTGTCAACCTGTCACACCGGTGGCATGAGGCGCGCGCGTATCCTGACCATCGGTAAAATTGCGCAGCAGCAACGCAAATTGCAGATCGACCTGTGGAGGCACCTTCATCCAGACACGATGGCCGTCTCCCGGTGCCACGTCCGTTGGCTCGCCCCGGCTGTTTTGTAAGGCATCCAGGGTACAAATCAGGTTACCAGAGGGCGTCATGATCTCCAGGCTGTCATGCAGGACGAATTTATTCTTCACCACTACCTCCGCCCAGCCATCACGCTGCTCACCACTGAATTCGCCGACAAATTGTTGGCGCTCAGAAACAGAATAGCCGTTCTGGTAATTTTGATAGCTGTCATGTGTATGGCGACGTAAGAAGCCTTCGGTATAGCCGCGATGCGCCAGACCTTCCAGGGTTTCCAGCAGGGCAGGATCAAAAGGTTTGCCGGCGGCGGCATCGTCAATCGCTTTGCGATAGACTTGCGCGGTGCGGGCGCAGTAATAATAAGATTTGGTTCGGCCTTCAATTTTTAATGAGTGAACGCCCATCTGGCTCAGCCGTTCAACGTGCGCCACGGCACGCAAATCTTTCGAATTCATGATGTAGGTGCCATGTTCATCTTCAAAGGCACTCATCATCTCGCCGGGTTTCATCTTCTCTTCCAGCAGAAAAACCTTGTCACTGGGCTGACCGATGCCCAGGGTTGGCGTGACCTCCTGCACCGTCACCGGCTGATGGATTTCAACAATATTGCCGACGTCATCTTGTTTGGCCTCCTGCAACTGATATTCCCAGCGGCAGGCATTGGTACAGGTTCCCTGGTTCGGATCGCGTTTATTCATGTAGCCGGAAAGCAGACAGCGCCCGGAATATGCCATACACAGCGCGCCGTGCACGAAGACTTCCAGCTCCATGGTGGGCACCTGCTGTCGAATGTCGGCAATCTCTTCCAGCGACAGTTCACGTGACAAAATCACCCGACTCAGGCCCATCTGCTGCCAGAACTTCACGGTCGCCCAGTTAACGGCATTGGCCTGAACGGATAAGTGAATGGGCATGGCCGGAAAAGCCTCGCGCACCAGCATGATCAAACCGGGATCGGACATAATCAGCGCGTCCGGCTGCATCTCAATCACCGGCGTTAAGTCGCGGATAAAGGTTTTTAGCTTGGCGTTATGCGGTGCGATATTGACGACGACGTAAAATTTTTTACCCAACGCATGGGCTTCGTTGATGCCTTTCGCCAGGTTTTCATGGCTGAATTCGTTGTTACGAACCCGCAGGCTGTAGCGTGGCTGGCCGGCATACACGGCATCTGCGCCGTAGGCAAAGGCATAACGCATATTCTTCAGCGTACCCGCTGGAGAAAGTAATTCTGGTTTCATGGCGTACTCACTGATGTCAGGTCAGTATGCCGCCTCAGGCGGCACGTGCAGGGGCGTTACCCCTGCATAAGGTGCGGAATTGTAGGCAGTGAGAAAAAGGAAGTAAATTGATCTGAATCAATCTAAATCAAATGACAGATATCGGCTTCCCAGCGATAGCCCATGCCATACACGGCGCGAATGAAAGGCTGCTCGCTGTCCAGGTTTTCCAGCTTTCTGCGCAGGTTCTTGATATGACTGTCAATAGTGCGGTCAGTGACGACCCGATAATCGTCATAGAGGTGGTTTAACAGCTGCTCGCGTGAAAACACTTTTCCAGGCTCAAGGGACAGCGTTTTTAACAAACGAAATTCCGCAGGCGTTAAGTCGAGCGGTTCATCGCGCCAGCTGGCCTGGAAGCGACTTTCATGCACTTTCAGCAGCGACGCAACCGGGGCTTCTTCAGGCGAACGTTTCACCCGACGCAAAATGGTTTTCACCCGCGCCACCACTTCACGCGGGCTGAACGGTTTACAGACGTAGTCATCCGCCCCAATTTCCAGCCCCAGCAGGCGATCGATTTCTTCTGTCCGCGCAGTCACCATAATAATCGGCAGTTCAGAGTCACGGCGGATTTCACGGCACAGCGTCAGGCCGTCCTTACCTGGCAGCATTAAATCCAGCAGGATGAGATCGGGCGGGGTCTGATGAACGTAGTCCAGCACCTCATTGCCATGCGCCAGATGGTGGGTGCGGTAGTTGGACGCCTGTAAATAATCGATCATGAGTTGCGCCAGCTTGGGTTCATCCTCAACCACAAGGATTAGCGGATAGGTGTTTTCCTGATTCATAGTCTTCTAAACGGGAGGAACATAACGCAATTGTAGCGCGATTTTCAGTCCACCTAAATCAGCGTGCGTCGCGGTTATGGTTCCGCCATGCGCATCAACAATATTTTTACAGATTGCCAGACCCAAACCTGAGCCGCCGCTGGCCCGATTGCGGGACCCTTCGGTGCGGAAAAACCGTTCGAAAATTTGCGCCTGCTGATCGCCATCCACACCGGGTGCGCTGTCCTCAACGGTGACGTGCCAGTAGGGTGCGTCATACCAGAGTCGAACCTGGACCGTGCCGCCCGCATCGGTATAACGCAGGCTGTTTTCCAGCAGATTGATAAACAGCTGCATCAGGCGATCGGGATCGCCAAAGAAGGGCGCATCTTCAGGCATAGCCAGTTTCAGTGTCAGGTCATGGGCACGGTAGCGTTCGGTAAAATTGCCTGCGCTGACCTCAATGAGCTGCACCAAATCCGTGGCCTGCTTGCGGTAGGCCAGCGCACCCACGTCAGAAAGAGACAACTGATGCAGGTCGTCTACCAGCTTCGTCAGCAACGCAACTTCACTTTGCAATGAGGTAATGGCGTCGGGCGTCAGCTGACGAACGCCATCCTGCATCGCCTCCAGTTCACCGCGTAAAATAGCCAGCGGCGTTCGCAACTCATGAGAAATGTCGGCCATAAACGCCCGGCGCATACTTTCATTTTTCTCCAGTGAGCTGGCCAGCAGGTTAAAGTCATGTGCCAGCTGGCCCAGTTCATCCTGGCTGCTGACCTCCACCCGGGTGGCTAAATTTCCCTCGGCCAGATGATGGGTACCGTCCACCAGCCTTTTTACCGGAGCCAGCAAGCCTCGCGCCATCAGCCAGGTCACCAGCGCGGCAAGCAGAGTCGACAAGCCGACGATATACCAGCTGGTTCGTCGCTGTTGCTGATCAAAATTAATGTCGGTACTGCGCGTCAGGCGTTCGGGCGGTGAGCTGATGATCCAGCCCACCACCTTGCCGTTGCTGGTGGTGATATTGTGGCGTATTCCCTCTGGCGGTACCTGTGAGCGCGGTCCAACCATCACTTTATATTGCTGATCGAGCACCCAGAACTGGGTTCGCCAGCCGTGCGGCGGAAGCTGATTGTTGCTGTCGGGATTCTGCTCCAGCGAGCGCAGCATGGTAAAAATCAGTCGGTCATTGTTGCGCAGAAAATCCCAGTTGCCATGCTGCTCGTACTGATCGGCCAGCGCCGCGCCCAGCAAATTCAGTCGCTGTTCATTACCGCGTTTGATGTAGTCGACGAAGCCATGCTCAAAGCTCAGCCTGACGCCCCAGTGCATGGTAATCAGTACCAGCATGCAGGTGGAGAAAATAGCCATAAACAGCTTGGCACCGATGCCAACGCGCAGAAACGATCTCATTCACTTCTCCGGCGTCGCAGATCGACGCTTTTACTCTCTTCTTTCGGGACACGCCAGAACACCAGCGCAGGCAGAATAATGATCAGGGCCATACAGAGATAAACATAGATAAAGGCCTGGTGGCTTAACCCCTGTTGCCCCAGCGCCGACTGACCAAACGCGCCCAGCAGCAGGCCCGCGACGGTTACCCCGATACTCATTGAAAGCTGCATGATCATCGACAGCAGGCTGTTACCGCTGGATGCCAGATCGTCCGGCAGCTCTTTCAGCGTCAGCGTGTTCATTGAGGAGAAGCGAATCGCATTCACCATCCCTTGCAGGAATAACACCAGCGGCAGCATGGCCGTCCAGCCCAGCATAGCCACCAGCGGAAACAGCAACACCACCAACGCCAGACCGACGGTCGATCCCACCAGCACGTTGCGATAGCCGAACAGGTTAACGATACGGACCACGATGCGTTTCATGCCCATATTGCCAAGCACCATCGCAATCATCATTAAACCGGCATGAAACGGGCTGAAACCCATTCCGATCTGTAAAAAAAGCGGCGTCATAAAAGGTAACATCCCGCTGCCGATGCGGCCCGCCAGGCTACCGAGTAAACCGATGGAGAACACCCGATTATCAAACAGCTTCAGGCTAAACAGCGCGTCGTCGTTGTGGCGCGCATGCAGCAGGTAAAACAGCAGGGAACCTGTGCCTGTCAGGATCATCGCCGCCAGCAACAACGCGGAGCCGCCGCTGCTGCGCTGGCCATCAAGCGCCAGCGTCAGGGTTGCCATGCCCGCAGCCAGCAGAACAAAACCCAAAAAATCGAAGCGTCGTGGCGGCATGGCGTAGTTGGGTAACAGCTTTAAGGTGGCGATAGCGCCGATCACGCCAACCGGGATATTAATCAGGAAAATCCAGTGCCAGCTGGCATATTCCACCAGCACCCCGCCGAGTGCCGGACCCAGTAGCGGACCAATCTGGCCGGGCAGGGTGACGAACGTCATGGCGGACATATATTGATCGCGCGGCACAATGCGCATCACCGTCAGCCTGCCTACCGGCACCATCATGGCCCCGCCGATGCCCTGCAGTACGCGTGCCACGAGCAGCTGATCCAGCGTGTGGGATAACCCGCACATCAGCGAACCCAGGCTGAACAGCACGATGGCGCTGAAGAAGATATTTCTGACGCCAAACCGATCGGCCAGCCAGCCACTCAGGGGCAGGGTGACCGCCACCGTTAACACGTAGGCGACAATGACCGAATGCATATGCAATGGGCTCACGCCCAGATCGTGGGCCATGGACGGGATGGCCGTATTGACGATGGTGGTATCCAGCGCCTGCATAAAGAAGCCAAAGGCGACAATCCATAACTGCCAGCGGACCGTTACGCTCTGCATGATAGTTACCCCTTAGTGCTGCGTCGCATTCATTGTCTGAGTGCGCTTTTTGCGTCGCAGTTTATCCATCATTAAGTACACCACTGGCGTGGTATACAGGGTAAGGAGCTGGCTCATGATCAGCCCGCCCGCAATGGTGATCCCTAACGGCTGGCGCAGTTCCGCGCCATCTCCGCTGGTCAGCACCAGCGGAAGTGCGCCAAACAACGCGGCCAGGGTAGTCATTAAAATAGGGCGGAAACGCAGCAGGCAGGCCTGGAAAATGGCATCGCGGGCTCTCAGGTTACCCTTACGTTCTGCCTCCAGGGCGAAGTCCACCATCATGATGGCGTTCTTTTTAACGATCCCGATTAATAACAGAATACCGATCAGGGCAATCAGGCTGAACGGCGTATCAAACAGCTCCAGCGCCAGCAGCGCACCGACGCCTGCCGAGGGCAACGTTGAAAGAATGGTCAAAGGATGCACGTAGCTCTCATAGAGAATGCCCAGCACAATATAGACTGCCGCAATGGCGGCCAGCATCAGCCACAGCTGGCTGCTCTGCGACTGCTGGAAAGCCTGCGCGGTACCGGCAAAGCTGCCGCGCACGCTGGACGGCACGCCCAGCGCGGTCATGGTGCGGTCGATGGCCTCCGACGCCTGTGACAGGGAAACACCTTCTGGCAGGTTAAAGGAAATGGTCGATGCGGCAGACAGCCCCTGATGATTGACGGACAGCGGGGCATTAGCCGGCTGCCATTTGGCAAACCAGGCGAGCGGGATCGGTTTGCCCTCGCTGTTAATCACAAACATCTGATTCAGCGCGCTGATGTCCTGGGTATAGCGGGGGTCCACTTCCATGACGACCTTGTACTGGTTCAGCGGCTGGTAAATGGTGGAGATCTGGCGCTGACCAAATGCATCATTTAACAGGGCGTTGGCTTCTGAGACGTTGATTCCCAGCCGGGCCATGCTGGCGCGATCGTAGGTCAGGGCCATTTCACTGCCCTTATCCTGTTGGTCGGAGTTGACGTCAGCCAGTTCCGGCAGGGCGGTAAAGGCCTGGCGGATTTGGGGTTCCCAGGTGCGAAGCGCAGCAAGATCGTCTGACAGCAGCGAGTACTGATAGCTGGCATTGGCTTCGCGACCGCCCACCCGAATATCCTGCACCGCATTGAGATACAGGTTGGCTCCGGGTTCGTTTGCCAGCTTCGTACGCAACCGGGCAATCACCGCCTGAGCATTGTCTTTTCGTTCAGACAGCGGTTTCAGAGAAATAAACATCAGCCCCATGTTGGTGCGCATCCCGCCAGTAAAGCCCACTACGCTGGACACATCGGGATCGGCACCGACGATTTTCATAAAGTCTTCCAGCTTACCGCGCATCGCCTGGAACGAAATACTTTGGTCGGCTGAGATAAAGCCCGACAACCGGCCAGTGTCCTGCTCGGGCAGGAAGGTTTTGGGAATACTGATAAACAGCCATACCGTCAGGGCCACCGTCCCCAGCAGCAGCAACAGTACCCAGCGCGCGTGGTTCAGTACCACGGTCAGTGAACGGGCATAACCGCGCTGCACCGCCAGCAGCAGCCGTCCAAATCCCCGTCGTTGCGGTTGACTGCGCGGCGCATGGGGCTTGAGCAGGTAAGCACACATCATCGGCGTCAGCGTGACAGAGACAAACAGGGAGATCAGGATGGCGACCGACAGCGTGATAGAAAATTCGGCGAAGAAGCGACCAATCAATCCGCCCATCATTAGCAGCGGCAGGAATACCGCAATTAATGAGAGGCTCATCGACAGCACGGTGAAGCCGACTTCACGCACGCCTTTTAGCGCGGCAGCCATGGGTTTCATCCCGGCTTCCACATGACGGGCGATGTTTTCCAGCACCACAATGGCATCATCCACCACAAAGCCGGTGGCGATCGTCAGGGCCATCAGCGACAGGTTATTCAGGCTGAAGCCGCATAAATACATCGCGGCGAAGGTGCCGATCAGCGATACCGGCACCGCCACGGCAGGGATCAGCGTGGCGCGACCAGAGCGTAAAAACACAAACACCACCAGAATCACCAACGCGACGGCAATTACCAGCGACTGTTCCACTTCCTCAAGCGAGGCGCGGATGGTGGGCGAGCGGTCCTGCGCCACCTCAAGGTTAATGGCCGCAGGGATAATCTCATGCAGTTCGGGCAGTTCGGCACGAATGCGATCCACCGTGTCAATCACGTTCGCATCGGCGGTTTTGCGTATGACCAGCAACACCGCCGGTTTACCCCGTGACATCCCGGCGTTACGCACGTCCTGTACCGAATCCTGCACCGTGGCAACATCCGACAGGCGCACCGCTGCGCCATTGTTGTAATGCACCACCAGGGGCTGATATTCACTGGCGGTTTGCAGCGCATCGTTGGTGCGCAGCTGCCACCGCTGTTGACGATCTTCTAGCGCGCCCTGCGGACGACGCTGGTTGGCGTTAGAAATGGCCTGCCGTACCGCGTCCAGGGAAACGCCCTGGTTAAACAGAGCCTGGGGGTTCAGCGCAACGCGCACGGCGGGCAAAGAGCTGCCGCCTACGGTGACATCGCCAACGCCGTTAATCTGCGACAGCTTCTGCGCCAGCTGTGTGGAGGCGTAATCGTAGAGCTGAGCCGGGCTGAACAGGTCGGAGGTCAGCGTCATGATCATGATCGGCGCATCAGACGGGTTAGCTTTGCGATAGGTCGGGCGCGAAGGCATACCGGTGGGGAGCAGGCTTTGCGCAGCGTTGATCGCCGCCTGGACATCCCGCGCCGCACCATTAATGTCACGATCAAAATCGAAGACCATAATGATGCGCGTCGATCCCAGGGAACTGGTGGAGGTCATTTCGCTGACGCCGGCGATGCGGCCCAGGGAACGTTCCAGCGGCGTGGCGACTGACGAGGCCATCGTTTCCGGCGAGGCACCGGGCAGAGAAGCCGACACCATAATCACCGGAAAATCCACCTGAGGCAGCGGGGCGACGGGCAGCAGGCGAAAGCCCAGCATCCCGGCCAGCGCAATCGCCAGCGTCAGCAGCGTGGTGGCAACCGGGCGATGGATAAACAGCGCAAAAAATTTCACTGCTGTTCCTCCGTGTGACCGAGGCGGCGACGCAGGTTATGCGCCAGTCGGTCAAACAGCAGGTAAATAACCGGTGTGGTAAACAGGGTCAAAATCTGGCTGAGGATCAGGCCGCCGACCATAGCAATACCCAGCGGTTGGCGTAATTCTGCGCCGACGCCGGTGCTGAGCATCAGCGGTAACGCCCCCAGCAGCGCGGCCAGCGTAGTCATCAGAATAGGGCGGAAACGCAGCAGGCAGGCCTGATAGATCGCGTCATACGGCTTCATGCCCTGTTCACGCTCCGCGGCCAGGGCGAAGTCAATCATCATGATGGCGTTCTTTTTCACAATGCCAATCAGCAAAATGATGCCGATGATCGCCACGATATCCAGCTCGTTGCCGCTTATCATCAGGGCCAGCAAGGCACCCACACCGGCGGTTGGCAGGGTTGAAAGAATGGTGATGGGATGAATAAAACTCTCGTACAGGACGCCCAGCACGATATACATCGCCACGACAGCCGCCACAATCAGCCACACCGTGCTCGTCAGTGCCGCTTCAAACGCCAGGGTGCTGCCCTGGAACTGCGTCATCACTTCTGACGGCATACCAAGTTGTTCTTCGGCCTGGGTTATCGCCTTTGTGGCATCTTCCAGCGAATAGCCCTTCGCCACATTAAACGAGAAGGTGGCAGACGGAAACTGGCTCAGGTGGTTGATGGTCAAAGGCGCATGGCGCTGCTCAATGCTGGCGATGGCATTTAAGGGAACGCTGCCGCCGTCGGTGCTGATCAGGCGAATACCCTCCAGACTTTGCAGGCCCTGCGTGGTGCTGTTGTCCTGCTCCAGCACCACGCGGTACTGGTTTGCCTGAGTATAGATGGTGGAGATCAGTCGTTGCCCAAAGGCGTCGTAGAGCGCGTTATCCACATCCGCCATGCTGATACCCAACCGGCTGGCGCTGTCACGATCGACTTTAATATAGGCTTCCAGGCCCTGATCCTGCCAGTCGCTGCTGACATCTCGCAGTGCGGGCAGTTTCTGCAAGGCGCTCACCAGCGCAGGAACCCAGGTGCTGAGTGAGTCCAGCGATCCGGACTGCAGCGTAAACTGATAGGGCGTGCGGCTGGCCTGGGTATCAATCGTCAGATCCTGAACCGCCTGAAGCCACAGCGTGACGCCGGGGATCATGCTGATTTGCTGTTGCAGTCGCTGCTGGATCTCAGGAATACGTTCGCTGCGTGCATCCAGCGGCTTAAGGTTGATCTGCAACCGGGCACTGTTGAGTGACGGATTGGTGCCGTCGACGCCCACAAACGAAGTCAGGCTTTGTACCGCGGGATCTTTCATTATCACCGAGGCAACGTCACGGGTGCGCTCAGCCATGCTGGCGTAAGACACCGACTGCGGGGCCTGCAGAGTGCCCTGGATGATGCCGTTATCCTGCTGTGGGAAAAAGCCTTTAGGAATCGCGATCCATAACAAGACGGTAAGCAGCATCGTGCCAAGTGCCACGGATAGCGTCAGCCAGGGATGGTTAAGCACCCGACTCAGCCCGCGACCGTACACCGCAATCACTCGCTCAAACATGGCTTCGCTGGCGCGGGAAAAGCGGTTTTGCCTGCGCAGCGATTCTGCGCTCAACATGCGGGCACACATCATCGGCGTCAGGGTGAGCGAGACCACGGCTGAAATCAAAATTGCCACCGCCAGCGTCACCGCAAATTCGCGGAACAGACGGCCGATGACATCGCCCATAAACAGCAGCGGGATTAGCACCGCAATCAGTGAAAACGTCAGAGAAATAATGGTAAAACCAATTTCGCCCGCGCCCTTCAGGGCGGCCGTCATGGGTTTTTCGCCTTTCTCGATATAGCGCGAGATGTTCTCAATCACGACGATGGCATCGTCTACGACAAAGCCTGTGGCGATGGTCAGCGCCATCAGCGTCAGATTATTGATGGAAAAACCCAAAAAATACATCGCCGCAAAGGTGCCAATCAGCGACAGGGGCACTGCCACGGCCGGAATAATGGTGGCAGGCACGTTACGCAAAAACAGGTAGATGATCATCACCACCAACCCCATTGCCAGCATCAGTTCATGCTGGGTGTCGCTGACGGACGCACGAATGTTGGTGGTGCGGTCAGTGACCAGTTTCACGTCGACTGATTTAGGCAGGCTGGCGATCAGTGACGGCAGCATGGCGCGAATGCTATCGGCGGTGGCAATAATGTTGGCACCTGGCTGGCGTTGCACATTCAGCACAATGGCTGGTTCACGGTTGGACCAGGCACCCAGCCAGCTGTTTTCTGCGCCCTGTTCAATGGTTGCCACATCCGCCAGGCGCACCGGTGCACCATTTTTATAACTGACGATCAACTGGCGGTAATCCTCTACCGATTTCATCTGATCGTTGGCGGAAAGCGTGACCGAGCGGGTAGGGCCATCCAGGCTGCCTTTCGCGGAGTTGACATTGGCATTGGTGATCGCCGTGCGCACCGTTTCGCTGGTCAGCCCCATGGCGGCCAACGCCTGGCTGTTCATCTTCACGCGCACCGCCGGACGTTGACCGCCCGTCAGCGTCACCAGACCGACGCCGGTGACCTGCGATATCTTCTGTGCGACACGGGTTTCCACCATGTCCTGCACCTGGGTTAACGGCATGCTGCTGGTGGTGACGGCCAGGGTCATAATCGGTGGATCGGCCGGATTGACTTTGCTGTAAACCGGCGGATTTGGCAGGTCACTGGGCAGCAGGTTGGTGGCAGAGTTGATCGCCGCCTGCACTTCCTGCTCCGCCACATCAAGCGGCAGCGTCAACTGAAATTGCAGCGTGACGATTGAGGCGCCACCCGAGCTTTGCGATGCCATCTGCTTCAGTCCGGACATCTGGCCGAACTGACGTTCAAGCGGGGCGGTAATGGAGGAGGTCACTACATCCGGGCTTGCCCCGGGATACAGCGTAACGACCTGAATCGTCGGATAATCCACCTCAGGCAGGGCAGAGACCGGCAAAAAGCGGTAACCCAGAATCCCCGCCAGTAAAATGGCAATCATCAGTAAGGTGGTCGCGACCGGACGCAGGATAAACTGGCGTGACGGCCCTCCGCTGTGGTCAGGAGGCATAACCTGCATTACTCAGATTCCCCTTTGGACGGCAAGCTGGTGCGGGTCTCTTTTGTGGCGCGACTCTGCGCGGCAACCACTTCGACTTTTGCCCCTTCTGTCAGGCGGTCCAGCCCGTCGGTGACGACGCGATCGCCTGCGTTGAGTCCGGCGCTGATTACCACTTTCTGGCTGTCCTGCAAACCGGCGGTCACGCTTTTCTTACTGACCTTGTCTTCACTGTTGATCACCCAGACAAAGTGGCCTTCATTCCCCATTTGCAGCGCTGCGGTGGGAATCACGACGGCATCCTGTAAGGTATTCACCTTCAGGCGCGCATTAACAAACTGGTTAGGAAAGAGCAGGTCATCCTGATTATCAAAGCGCGCTTTAATTTTAATCGTGCCGGTGGTCACATCAATCTGGTTATCCAGGCTGAGCAGTTTACCGCGGGTGATCAAATGCTGATTGCTGCGATCCCAGGCTTCGACCAGTAAAGGTTCGCCAGTTTTCTGCGCCTGCATGATCTGGCTGATAGTGTTTTCAGCCACGCTGAACACCACATCGACCGGATGCGTTTGAGTAATCACCACCAGGCCATTGGTGTCGCCGCTGGTAATGTAGTTGCCGATATCAACCTGCTTCAGACCCACGCGGCCATCGATAGGTGAAGTGATGCGGCTGTAAGTCAGATTCAGTTGGGCGCTGGCAACGCTGCCTTCATCGGCTTTTATCGTGCCCAGGGTTTCATTCACCAGGGCGCTCTGTGTGTCCAGATCCTGCTGGGAAACCAGCGAGGTTTTCGCCAGCTTCTGGTAACGGGCTAAATCGCGGCGTGCGTTCGCCAGGGTGGCCTGGTCGCGCGCCAGCTGACCCTGTGCCTGCATGAGGGCTACCTGATAGGGACGGGGATCGATCTCGGCGAGCAGATCGCCGGCTTTCACCTGCTGGCCTTCTGTGAAGTGGATAGCCATCAGATTCCCATCCACCCTGCTACGCACCGTCACGGTGTTGGCGGCTGTCACGGTGCCTAACCCATTCAGGTATTGCGGCACACTCTCTTTGACCGCACTGGCCGCCTGCACCGGCGCTAAGGGCTTATGCGCGCCACTGCCTCTTTTACCATGTGCAGACTGGCCGGATGCGTCACCGTCGCTTGCGGGTTGGGCCGGATGCTTCCACCAGTAATAGCCGCCTGCGGCCACGGCAATCACCACCAGCGCAATCAACGCTTTTTTCATAACAGGGTATCGGTTGTTCATTGTTGTTGTTGCTCTCCAGCACTGTCTTTCCAGGGCGCGGGCTTAAAAGGTCGCCTGCAAACCACGAATTGTAGTCGTCCCTGCGGGTAAAAATTTGAAGGAATTAAGGATATCTGTCAGCACTGCGTAATTATGTCGATTTTCTGAAGACATATTGTCGTTTAATTGATGGGCCGTATTCATAACGCATTTGAATGAGTGTGCCACAGAATAGCGCGTGATGAGCTGTTGTGGTCAGGAAATGATTTATTAAATTCATCAATGGCAACAAGCGCAAAAAGCCAGAAGGGGCAGGTGTCGGGCGGCAATACGCCGCGCGGAGCGGCGTGAAAACGCCAGCGTTTCCCCGCAGGAAGGGGAGCAAAAGGCATGAGGTGACGTCAGGTGAACGAACGATGAAGAGAGGGCGCCTCAGCGGCGCGAGGAGCGCAGAGCCGTAATACCGACTCTGGCGACATCGCTGGCCGTTGGCGCTGTCCTTTTACTGTCACAACAGGCAGCTGTCTCACCCGGCAGGATCAGGCAAACATCACCTCTGCCCAGCGTGCCAGACCTGCGGTGACCGAGGCAAAATCGTCTCCACCGGCAATGGGCGTACCCGGCAGGGCCTGCTGCAGTGCTGCGCGTAAAAGAGGCGAGCGGGCGCTGCCGCCGGTGAGATAGATCACCTCGGGTTTGATATTGCTGGTTGCCAGCGCCAGTTGTACCTGCTCCAGAATCTTCTCCAGCGGCTGGCTGATTGCATCCTGCAGGGTGGTCACGCTGATATCGGTCTGTAAACCGGCGGTGATAAAATCCAGGGATGCCGTAAAGTCGGGGCGATCGGACAGGGCGATCTTGCTTTCTTCGGCGGTCCGGACCAGGCGATAACTCAGCTTTTGCTGCCACACCTTGAGTAAATGGGCGACGGCGACAGGATTTTCTGCCTCGCGGACTAAATCGCGCAGCATCTTGCCGCAGGCGGTGCTGTAAAAATCGCTTTGTGCAGGCACATCGTTGATGGCGACGGCGTTCCACCAGGGCAGGGCAGGCAGAGCAGTGCCTTTCTGGGTGTTACCGCCCGCGCCCAGTAAGGGCATCAGCGCCTTGAATGCCAGCATAATATCCAAATCGTTCCCGCCCACGCGACAACCGCTGTGGCCCAGCAGACTTTCACGCCGATCTGACAGGTTGCGCCACTGCGGGCCCATCAGCAGCATCGAGCAGTCGGTGGTTCCCCCGCCAATATCGACCACCAGCACGCGGGTTTCTTTATCCAGAGTCGCCTCAAAATCCAGGCCCGCCGCCACCGGCTCAAATTGAAATTCCACATCCCGGAAGCCCGCGCGTTTCGCCGCACGTAACAAAATGCCCTGTGCCTGCTGATTCGCGTCTTCGCTGCCTAATCCTTGAAAGTTAACCGGACGGCCTATAACCGCCTGATCGATCGGCTGCTGGGTCTGCGCTTCACCCTGTTGGCGAATGTGCAGCATCATGGCGCAGACCAGATCTTCAAAAAAGGCAATCTGCTGCGGTTTCAGGCCCGTGGCACCCAGAAAAGATTTTGGGGATTTAACAAACCAGACATCTTCAGGATCGACCATGTAATGCTGGAGCGCGGTCAGGCCAAACTGAATGCTGTCGGGTAAAACATCGATATCTTCTTCGCGGTTATAGCGTAGCGCCCGCTGCAGCAACGCCGTGCTTTCCTGTTCAGGTGTGGCAACCTGATGATGGCGATAGAGCCATTCCGTCACGGCTTCACGTGTAGGGGAGCAAATCATGGACGGCAGCAGGCGTTGACCCTTCTCCAGCGTTAACAGCCGTGGCGAGCCATTTTCGCTGACCGCAATGGAACAGTTAGCCGTACCGTAATCGAATCCAATGAACATTTTTCGCCCCCAGGCAGGAAAAAAGGGGGCGACTTTAGCGCAGCTGAAAGGTCGTGGCAAGCGGTGAGCGGCAGAATTAGCGAATCGCGAAAAGGGACTCTTCCGCCAGTTTACTCAGTGGCTGGCGTTCTGCGACCGCGCTTCCCCAGACGCCGTCAACGTCGAGACGGGTGAGTGTGGTGAGAACGGCTGGAACCGAAACCGGGCCTGCAAGCAGGGTAATTTCACGCTGGCTGGTCTGGCTCTGAATAATGGAGATCAGCATCTCATCCATCAGATTATTGTGCAGGTTAGCAACCAGCTCCGGGGCCAGAATCAGGCAGTCAACGACCTTGCCGGTGAGCTGATTAAAGGCATCCAGATTACGGCCAAAATGCTGCAACACGATGCGACAGCCCGCCTGGCGTAGTTTCGTCAACGCGCCGATCAGGCGCTCACCGCTGGCAAGGACGCTGGCGGCGTTAAGCGCAATCCCGCTATGGCTGTCTGCAAGACCCGATTCCGCAAAGCGAAAACACAGGTTTTCGACAAAGGCCGGATCGTAAAGCGCGTTCACATCAAGGGGCAATATCAAGGCGATGCCTTTTTGGCTCATTGTTGAAATACGCTGACCGAAAAAGGCTGCAACGATATTGTCTTCCAGCCGGCGTTTCAGCGCCTCATCGGTCAGGTTGTTACGCAGCAGATGCTCATCAATAAGCAACCCTTCCTCGGTGAACAGCTGAATCTCCACCAGCCAGACGCTGGCAGAATGAGGCTTACCTGGCGGCGCAACCGCCCATACCTGCATTTCAACCTGCAAGGCATCCACCATCGTCAGATCCAGGGCGTGAGGGTTTCCCATCAACGCGAGAGGATGCTGCTCATACACCATATAGCGGCCCCGGCCGCTTCGCTTGGCGTTATAACAGGCAATATCCGCCTGCGAGAGGACATCACTGCTCTGCGCGTTTTGAGCGGAGATTTGCGTAATGCCCGCGCTGGCACCGACCTGATAGGCGCGCCCCAGCCATTCAAAACAGTAGTCACTGACGGCGCGAACGATGTTTTCGACCTCTTCGCAGGCCTGATCGACCCGGCATTCGGGCATCAATATGGCAAACTCGTCGCCGCCGAGCCGGGCCAGGAAGTCGCTGCCGCGCAGGCGGTGGCGCATTAAGTCCGAGAGTTCGCTTAGCAGGGCGTCCCCGGCGGCGTGTCCCGCGCTGTCGTTGACCGCCTTAAATTTATCGAGGTCAATAAACACCAGCACGTGCTGATTCTGATGCTCGACAGCGTCGGAAAGCAGTCGCTTAAGTTGCAGCTCAAAGCTGGCCCGGTTAGGCAATCGGGTCAGCGTATCGTGCAGGGCGCTGTAACTCAGACGTTTCATCACTTTACGTGACTCGCTGACGTCCTGAATAACCAGCACCGCACCGCGCTCGGTGCCAGATTCAGATTTGAGCGGCGTAATACTGTAATGGATATCAATATGTTCGCCGTTCAGCGTGTGCAGTACCCACTCTTCAGACAGGTAGGGCGCGTTTTTTTCGGATGGGATGTGGCTTAGCAGCAGGTTTTCGACTTCAGGGCCATGACGACCATGGGTGATATGCAATAGCTCGCTGACCGGTTTACCTGCCGCCGCGTCCTGAGACCAGCCCGTCATTTTTTCCGCCACAGGGTTCATAAAGGTCACGCGCATCTCCTGATCGGTACTGATAACGGCCTCACCGATTGAGTCCAGCGTGATCATCATGCGCTCTTTTTCCTGAAACAGTGCATCATTCAAATTACGTAACGGCGTGATGTCTTGAGAGATCCCCAGGATGCGCTCAATACGGCCATCTTTACTGAGCAGGCGGTTAGCCTGGGTACGAATCCAGTAGTGCCCATCCTCTCGCACCACCCGATACTCCATCTGGAACGCACTGCTTTGTTCAATAGCGCCTTGTATCGTCATCACGCAATATTCACGATCGGCGGGATGGACCATCTTCACCCAAAGATCGTAGCTGGGCGATTCATGGGATTTCATGCCAAACAGCTCGTACATGCGCTTATCCCACAGTACTTCGCCGCTGATCATGTTCCATTCCCATACGCCGATGCCGCCCGCTTCATTCGCCAGCGTAATCCGCTCCATCAGACGCTGATTCACCAGTTCGCTCTGTTTCAGTTCGGAGATATTGATAATCTGCGCAATAAAATAGAGCGGTTGCTGCGCGTTATCGCGCACCAGGGAGATGGTCAGCCGTACCCAGACTATTTCGCCGTCTTTGCGAAAATAGCGCTTTTCCAGCGTGTAGGAATAAATTTTGCCTTCGAGCAGCTTCTCCAGGCGCTTCTGATCGTCATAGATGTCGTCGGGATGAGTAATTTGCAGGAAGGTCAGTTTGGTGAGTTCATGCTCGGGATAACCCAGCGTATCGCACAAGGATTTATTCACCTGAAGCCATCGGCCTTCTACAGAAACCAGCGCCATGCCAATGGCTGAATACTCCATGGCATGACGAAAACGGGTTTCGCTCTCGCTAATGTGATGCTTTTCATGGCGGAAAGCATCCATCACTAACGACATGATATGACAGGGGATTAAAACCATCAAAAACGGAAGCCAACTGGTGATGACCGCATAGGCGCTGACGGTAGAGGTGACCTTAATCCAGTCTAATGACAGCAGTAACGCCATAAAGCTGGCGTTAAGAAAAAACAGCACAAAGGCTTCGACCTTGGGCAGCCGCACGGCACACCAGAACAGCACGACCAAAACAAAGGTAAACGGCCAGGGTAAGAACCGCAGCGATAAATAGCTGGCCGTGAGCGTCAGAGCTAATGTGATAAGCGTTTCAAACAGCGACGCGCGTTTCAGATAATCGTGCGGCAGTGGCCAGGAGAGCAGCAGCAAAACCGGGCCGAGGGCGAGCATGCCAATAATTTCTGAAATCACCCAGGTATAAAAGAAGGCAAACGACGCCTGTTCACCCACGTGCAGTACCCACAGGGCAAGGGTACCGCCAATAACCGGAGAAATGATGCCGGTGGCAATGACAAAGCGTATCCAGTCATTTAGCGAAACCAACGGCGCATCCCGGTTAAGTAATGCGCGTAATAAAAATCCGCCCATCAGGGCCTGCAACAGATTAAGCAGCGCAAATTTTAAATTTGAAAGGGCAGGGCCGATGATCAATGCGTTTGCCACCGCCGTACCAATGAGGCAGGCAAGGAGCAAAAAGGGCAACTGGCGTGAAGTGCAACGAAAAACCACGATGGTCATTAGTGCCGTTGAGAACCAGAGGGGCGAAATTTTACCGCTGACCACAATAAGTTCAAGACAGAACAACGTCAGGACGAAGGAAACCAGGCTAAGCCAGCAGGCGTGTAGCCACGTGTTAGGTGATTTATCTGACGAGGCCAGTGTCTCAACGATCATTTATCGATCCAGCAGGAAGCAAGATAGTGCAATGGAATGCGGTGCGCGAGCCATTGTTATTGGAAGAATGCTAGCACATTTGGTAGAAAAAACAGGGGGGAAATCATTAAATTGCGGTATTCGTTGGATTGAATGGCACGCGCCAGCACGCGCCATTCAGTTTATCAGTCGCGGAAAAGATCGGCCCTTGTATAAGGTTTTTCCATGCCAGCCAGACGGGCAGAAAACTGCTCCAGAAACTGTTGTGTCGTGGCTATCCGACCGTGCCCCAGCAGCAGTACCGGGACCAGGAGCGCCGCGGCAATTTGTGGCCAGCTAAAGCCCTTCAGCGCCGTTTGCCGTTGCGACAGTAAAAACGCGGTACTGAGCGTAAAGCCCAGCAACAGCCCGGTCAGTACCTCACTAATGGAATGGGCATGAATGACCAGTCGTGACAGACCTACCATCAATGGAATGACATAGCCCACACCAATAGCAAAGACGCGCCACCGGCTTGACCAGCGCCCTGATATTAACCAAAGCATCACTGGCCACAAGGTAGCGGACATGGCGCTGTGACCGCTAAACCCGGTGAAGTTAAAGCGGGCGCTACCGATACCAAAACCAAGAAACAGTATTTTGGACACGCTGACAACCAACCCGGCTAAACCAAACGCCATGATCCAGTACCATACGGTGCGGCGGTTATCGCTTTTCCACGGCAAAATCAGTGCAATAATCACCGCCGTGGGAATCAACAACATACTGTCACCAAAATAGGTGAGGGTCTTCCAGAGCATAGTCTTCCTTTATTCTTCTTCGGGCAAAACGCCCTTATTCATCAGCCACATCAGGCCCGACAGGTGCTGTGCGTCGTCATTCTGTTTTGTGCTGCTAGTTTATCGGTGAAATCCGTTAGGTTAAAAGGGGAAAGTCTGAAAAGGGAGAATGCCATTTCTCTGGCATCAAAAGGCCGAAATCCCTATACTTAGCGCCAACTCACCCTCTCCGTTCAGCCCCATTAACTGGGTGCGCAGTTTGCGCACAGTTTCTGGCTCCAGTATCAGGTTTTTAAAAGTATGACTGACAAGTCTCATCAGTGCGTGATCGTTGGCATTGCAGGTGCATCCGCATCCGGTAAAAGTTTAATCGCCAGTACTCTCTATCGTGAAATCCGCGACCAGGTGGGCGATGAACATATCGGCGTTATTCCTGAAGATGCGTATTACAAAGATCAAAGTCACCTCACCATGGAAGAGAGGGTTAAAACCAATTATGACCATCCCAGCGCGATGGATCATGATTTGTTATTACAGCATTTGCGTGCGGTAAAAGCAGGACAGGACATTGAGTTACCCGTGTACAGCTATGTCGAGCACACCCGTACGAAAGAAACGCTGCAAATTAAGCCTAAAAAAGTCATCATCCTTGAAGGCATTTTACTGTTGACCGATGCGCGCCTGCGTCAGGAACTGAATTTCTCCATCTTTGTGGATACGCCGCTCGACATTTGTCTGATGCGTCGTATGAAGCGTGATGTGAATGAACGTGGTCGTTCAATGGACTCCGTGATGAGCCAGTATCAGAAAACGGTTCGCCCTATGTTTCTGCAGTTCATTGAACCCTCCAAACAATATGCAGATATTATTGTGCCGCGCGGGGGTAAAAACCGTATCGCCATTGATATCCTCAAGGCGAAGATTAACCAGTTCTTCGAGTAGTTTACGTCTCAAAGGACGTGGCGCGAACAGGTTAACAGCACAGATGCGCCCTGTTCGCTACACTTACTTCATGGAGTTACCGCAATGAGATTATGCGACCGCGATATTGAAGCCTGGCTTGATAGCGGAAAACTGGCGATTACGCCGCGGCCACCCGTAGAACGTATCAATGGTGCAACGGTTGACGTCCGTTTAGGCAATCAGTTCCGTACTTTCAGTGGACATACTGCTGCTTTTATCGACCTGAGCGGCCCGAAGGACGAAGTGAGTGCCGCGCTCGATCGCGTGATGAGCGATGAGATCGTTCTCCCCGAAGGCGAGGCGTTCTTCCTGCATCCAGGAGAGCTGGCTCTGGCGGTAACGCTGGAATCCGTCACCATTCCTGACGACCTCGTAGGCTGGCTGGACGGACGCTCCTCGCTGGCGCGCCTGGGTTTGATGGTCCATGTGACCGCGCACCGTATCGATCCAGGCTGGCAGGGCCGTATCGTGCTGGAGTTCTATAATTCGGGCAAACTGCCCCTGGCGCTGCGCCCCGGAATGCTGATTGGTGCCCTAAGCTTTGAGCCGCTTTCCGGGCCAGCCGCGCGCCCTTATAATCGCCGTGAGAACGCGAAATATCGAGGCCAGCAGGGTGCTGATGCCAGTCGTATCGATAAAGACTAATTCATGAGGATGTGATGAGAAGAGTGATAACCACGCTGGCCATCTTACTGGTGGTGGTCGTAGCAGGCTTGACCGCGCTGGTTTTGCTGGTCAATCCCAACGACTTTCGTAGCTACATGGTACAACAGGTCGAACAGCGCAGCGGTTATCAACTTACCATCAACGGCGATTTGCGCTGGCATGTCTGGCCAAAACTCAGCATTCTTGCCGGTCGTATGAGTCTGACGGCGCCCGGTGCGTCGCAGCCCGTCGTTTCTGCAGACAACATGCGCCTGGATGTAAACCTCCTGCCTTTATTGTCGCATCAGTTGAGCGTCAGCCAGGTGATGCTGAAAAATGCCGTGGTGCGGGTGACGCCTGACAGTGCCGCACAGGCCCCGCAGGATGCGCCGCGCGGCCCGCACAATACCGAGCCGACCTCTTCTGCCCAGTGGTCATTCGATATTGACAAGCTTCAACTCTCGGACAGCCTGTTTATCTGGCAACAGCCTGGCGGTGATGCGTTCACCTTCCGCAATCTGAATCTGGATATGGAGCAGGATCAGTCCAGCGTGGCCACGATCACGCTGAATACCAGCCTGACGCGCAACCAGCGCACAGCGCTAGTCAATCTGAAAGGTCGACTGGACAAATCACAGTATCCTCATCAGCTAAGCGGTCAGCTCGATCAGCTTGATTACGATCTGTCTGGTGCCAGCCTGCCGCCGCAGGGCATTAAAGGTACGCTGAGCTTTCAGGGTCGCTGGAATGCCGACAGGAATACCTTTGCCGTCACCGACCTGAAGCTTAACGCCAACGACAGCGTTCTCAGCGGCAATGCGCAAGGCAACCTCACGCCACCGCAACAACTGGCGCTGGACCTTCATGCCACTTCACTCGATATGGACAACCTGCTGTTTATCTCATCACTGACCCAGCAGGTGAGTGGGCAAAGCAGCCAGATTGCCCCTGCGCCGGTGATTGCCGATCAGCGCGAACCCACGAATGCGGACTCGCCGCTCAACGATATCGATCTGGACGTCAAACTGCAGGCGGATAAGGCGGTGTGGCGAGGTCTTAGCCTCACCAAACTCGCTGTGGATGCGGTTAACCAACAGGGCTTGATGACACTGCGCACGCTGTCTGGCTCAGTAGGACAGGGCAGTTTCTCTGTTCCCGGCAGCATTGATATTCGTCAGCCCGTTACCCATGTCACCTTTAAGCCGGTGCTGAACCAGGTTGATATCCAGCCCTTGTTAAAGGCGCTTGCCTTGCCGCAGTCGTTACAGGGAACGGTGGATCTTAATGGCGATTTGGCGGGTGATAATCTTACCCTTGAGGATGCGAAACGCAGCTGGCAGGGCAAAGCGGATATCCGTGTGAGCCACCTCAAGCTGGCACAAATTGACTTGCAGCAGATGGTGCGTCGCGCCGTCGCACGCGTCAGCGACCGTATCAGTAGTGACGATCAGGCATCCGGGCAGGGCATCGACGACATTAGCGGCCAGCTTGCGCTGAAAAAAGGGCAACTCACCTTTAGCCATCTTAACGGTACCAGTAAGCAACTGGCATTACGGGGTGAGGGCAGTGTCAATATGGTGCAGCAACAGTTAGACGTGACGCTGGGCCTGACGCTGAGTGGCTGGCAGGGTGACGAAAAACTGGTTGCAGCGCTCTCCAGCCAGGCGATCCCATTTCGTATCTACGGCAGCTGGGATAATCCACAATATACGCTGCCGGTTGACGACGTGCTCCGTGATAAGTTGCAAAACGAGGCTAAAACACGTCTGAATCAGTGGCTCGATCGTCAGCAGACCAAAGACAGCCGCCAGGATTCGCCGCGCCCATAAAGGTGCGGCTTCAGTGCGGCGCGTCGGGGTTTGGCAGGATTTCTACCTTCTGAATCCGGTGGTGTTCAACCTGCAGGGTGCGTAACCGGTAATCGCCGAGTGCGATCTCTTCGCCTTCGTGCGGGATCGTCTGCAGTCGATCCATCACCAGCCCGGCAAGCGTGTGATAATTACGTTTGTCGTCCAGCGGCAAGGTGACATACATTGCCAGGTCTTCTAACGGCATTTGGCCATTGGCAATCCAGCCGCCAGCACCGTTAGGCTGAATGTCATAGCGCGCATCGGTCTCACCTGCCTCATTGGGCAGACTCCCGGCGATGGTTTCCATCAAATCGCTCAAGGTGACAACGCCTTCCACAGAACCAAACTCATCAACGACAAAAGCAAAGTGCGTGTGCCCCTGACGAAACAGCTCCAGCGCCTGTAACAGGGTGATGCGTTCATGAAACACCAGCGGCTGGCGGATCAGGCTGCGTAAATCGAGTGAATGGTGGTGCAGTGACTGATGCAGCAAATCGTTAACATGCACAATACCGAGCGGTTCGTTGCCGTTATCCGTGATAACGATACGCGTATGCTGATTACTGTCGAGATTCGCCATAATGACGGCCGGATCGTCACTTAAGTCAATATGCTGAACATCGTGGCGCGTCGTCATAATGCTGTTTACGTGACGCTGTCCAAGCCCCATGACTCTGGCGATCATCACGCGCTCCTGACGATTGAACAGCGCGACTGAATCGCCATCGGCAAGCATCGACGACGTTTTTGCATCCAGTTCTGCCCGTTCGGCTTCGCCGCGTAACAGGCGTAAAACCGCTTCGGCGGTACGCTGCCGTAACGGACGACCGGCAGACAGCACCTTGCGACGGTTAAACTGCGCAAGCTGGTTCAGGGCTTCAATGAGCACCGAGAAACCAATGGCGGCATAGAGATAGCCTTTAGGAATGGCAAAGCCAAATCCTTCCGCCACCAGGCTAAAGCCAATCATCAGCAAAAAACTCAGGCACAGGATAACGATGGACGGGTGACTGTTGACGAAGCGGGTAAGGGGCTTACTGGCCAGCAACATCAATAAAATGGCGACGGTGACCGCGACCATCATCACGGGCAAATCGTTTACCATACCGACAGCCGTGATCACCGCATCCAGCGAAAATATCGCGTCCAGCACCACAATTTGTGCCACTACTGGCCAGAATTTAGCGCCGCCTTTTTGTTGAGCGTTGTCGTCATCGCTACCTTCTAGTCTTTCGTTCAGTTCTGTTGTCGCTTTAAACAATAAAAACAGTCCACCGAACAGCAGTAACAGGTCACGGGCGCTAAAGGCGTGATTATCCAGAGTCATCAATGGCTGGGTCAGTGTTACCAGCCAGGAAAGGGACGCCAGCAGCAGCAGCCGGCAGACCAACGCCATCAGCAGGCCAATAACCCGGGCCCGATCGCGCGACGCGGCGGGAAGCTTTTCGACCAGAATGGCGATAAATACCAGGTTATCGATGCCCAGTACCAGTTCAAGAACGATTAGCGTGACTAAACCTGCCCATAACGCGGGGTCGGCCATTACCTCCAACATGCTTTATTCACCTGAATGTCTAAAAATAAGCTTTATCTGATGATAGTGGAGAGAGGGCCAGGGGACAAATAGCGACCTTACAGGTTCTTTACGATTTAATTGAATACCGCATACATTAATTACAGGATAATTCTTCAGCAGATTGATTAATGCGGGGACGACAGTAGCGGAAAAAGGTTGCAGATTAATGTCACCGCATTTCTCATTCAGAGGAATTTCTTATGCGATTATTCCTGGTGCCAACATGGAATAAATCTGATTTTTTTCCACCTCAAAGCCGAAAATGGGCGGGTTCAATACTTATTACTGGTAGTCTTTTTCCTAAAATAGTCCAGGGATGGCGGGGTCTACTTGTAAACATGCCAGTAATAACTAGTATAGCAACGAGTTAGTCAACGCCTGCGCCTGAATCTGTAATTTGCGCGATAATCCGTCATGGTATGTAGCGGAATGTCAACGCATTCTGCACAAGGATGTTTTGTGCGCAATCGCACGCGGTGCAGCGAAAAACAGTGGCAATCAGGGCGGTATTGGCAGCGACAGCCAAGGGCGGTAGCGTGTCTGAGTTGCCGCTTCGGTTTGATATTTAATCAGCATGTTGCTGATAAAGTCAGAGTAATCTGTTGGTATTGAGTACGGTATTATTGGTTTCATAGTCAATGACAATGGCGTAAATGCCGCAGGAGCTCCCCTCAGAAACGCTCGGGCTTAAGGGACAATGCTGGTCGCTTAAGAGTCTGGTGTGGTGGGTTAAGGAAATAAAATAAAGAGTTAAATATGCGCGATAACGAATTTACGTTTAAAAGTCTTATCACCAAATTATTATTGGCTTGTTCTGATTTAATATGTTTCAACGCGGCATTATTTATCGCGATGATGCTAATTAATATGACATCTCCTTCACTGTTGTCGGATATGTCTGATCGGGAATTAAATTTAAAAGTTGCTACACACATCTGCCTGTCTGTAATTTGCGTGTTCTGGTTCTGGGTCAGGCTGCGTCATTACACCTATCGCAAACCTTTTTGGTTCGAATTAAAAGAAATTTTTCGTACCATTCTCATTTTTTCCGTCATTGAACTGTCGATCACGGCCTTGTCTCAATGGCAGATGTCACGTTTTGTCTGGTTGCTGACCTGGCTTATTACGCTGGTGATCATTCCGGTCTGCCGTTCGCTGTCTAAACGCCTGCTGAATAAATACGGCTTGTGGAAAAAGCAGACCATTATCATCGGTAGCAATAAAAACGCACAGGAAGCCTGGCAGGCGCTGCAGAGCGAAGAAGTCATGGGCTTCGACGTGATTGCCTTCTATGACGTGGACGGTTCCTGCCCGCAGGAGTTGATTTCAGGTATCCCGGTGCTGCGCGATGAGCAAGCGCTGTGGAATCTGACGAACAGTGAAACGCAGTTTATTGTTGCGGTTGAGTTCGAGCAAAGTCAGCACCGCGACATGTGGCTGAAATCCCTGGCCATGCATAACTGCCGTTCTGTGTCAGTGATCCCGACGCTGCGCGGTGTGCCGCTTTACGGCACCGACATGGCCTACATCTTCAGCCATGAAGTCATGATTCTGCGTGTTCAGAATAACCTGGCAAAACGTACCTCACGTTTCCTGAAACGCACCTTCGATATTTTCGGTGCACTGTCGATCATCCTGATGCTGCTACCGGCTCTGCTGGTGCTGGGCTTCCTGGTTGGACGCGATGGTGGGCCGCCGATTTATGGTCACGAGCGCGTAGGTTTAAACGGTCGTAAGTTCAAATGCCTGAAGTTCCGTTCGATGGTGATTAACTCGAAGGAAGTGCTGGAGGAAGTTTTACGCACGGACCCGATTGCCCGCGCTGAATGGGACAAAGATTTCAAACTCAAGAACGATCCACGTATTACTAAAGTCGGGCACTTTATTCGTAAAACCAGCCTTGATGAACTGCCGCAGTTGTGGAACGTCGTGCGTGGCGATATGAGCCTGGTCGGACCGCGTCCGGTGATTGAAGATGAACTGGCTCGCTATGCTGGCGATGTCGATTACTACCTGATGGCTAAACCGGGCATGACAGGCTTGTGGCAGGTCAGTGGGCGCAACGATGTAGATTATGAAACGCGAGTCTATTTCGACTCATGGTATGTAAAAAACTGGTCTCTGTGGAACGACATTGCGATTTTGTTCAAAACCGTTGGTGTCGTACTTAAACGTGATGGTGCTTACTAGCCGCAGAAAAAAACTCTGTCAGCCATGCTCTGATAGCAGCCTTTTTCAGGTGCCCGGCTGGCAGGTTTTTCTAAAAAAAAGCGGTACGGCATTGATAAACAGAAATGTTCTGCTTTGCTTTAATCCGTCCCGGGTAAAGCGCGTTATTGGTAAAAGACAGGAGCTAAGAATAATGAACGACATGTTCAGGGCCTGATTCAGGATAGTTTACATTTTTCGAGCGCTTACACAGCGGCGTATTCGCCTCTATCAAACATTAACTGATAGCGAAGATCTAAATGATTACAATGAAAATGAAAATGAAAATGATACCTGTTCTGGTATCTGCCACGTTTATGGCCGGCTGTACCGTCGTGCCGGGGCAAAATTTGTCCACTTCGGGAAAAGATGTCATTGAGCAGCAGGACAACAATTTTGACATCGACAAATACGTTAACGTTTACCCGTTAACACCAACGCTGGTGGAGAGAATGCGTCCCAAGCCCCTGGTGGCACAGGCTAATCCATCACTCCAGACCGAGATTCAGAACTACGAATACCGCATCGGCATTGGTGACGTGCTCACCATCACCGTGTGGGATCACCCTGAGCTCACCACCCCCGCAGGTCAGTACCGCAGCGCCAGCGACACAGGTAACTGGGTACATTCAGATGGCACGATTTTCTATCCTTACATTGGCAGAGTCCGTGTAGCTGGTCGTACCGTTGGTGAGGTGCGTGATGAAGTCGCGCGTCGTCTGGCGCAGTACATCGAAAGCCCTCAGGTCGATGTCAGCATCGCCTCGTTCAAGTCACAGAAAACCTACGTGACCGGCGCCGTGACCACTTCAGGCCAGCAGCCTATTACCAACGTCCCGCTCACTGTCCTGGATGCGATTAACGCCGCAGGTGGCTTAGCGGCGGATGCAGACTGGCGTAATGTCATTCTGACTCACAACGGTCGTGAGCAGCGCGTCTCGCTGCAGGCATTGATGCAGAACGGCGATCTGAGCCAAAACCATCTGCTTTATCCGGGTGACATTCTGTATGTGCCGCGCAATGACGATCTGAAAGTCTTTGTGATGGGTGAAGTGAAACAGCAGGCAACCCTGAAAATGGATCGCAGCGGCATGACGCTGGCGGAAGCACTGGGTAACGCGGCGGGCATGGATCAAACCACCTCTGACGCGACCGGTGTGTTTGTTATCCGACCGACTCGCGGCACTGATCGCAGCAAAATTGCCAACATCTATCAGTTAAACACCAAAGATGCGGCGTCCATGGTCATGGGTACCGAATTCCAACTTGAACCTTACGATATCGTCTACGTAACCTCGACGCCGCTGACGCGTTGGAACCGTGTGATATCGCAGTTGATACCAACCATCGCCGGTGTTAACGATGCGACTCAGGCCGCACAGCGCATCCGCAACTGGTCGAACTAAGGTTTAGCCATGATTAAGTCCGTGTTAGTCGTCTGCGTAGGCAACATCTGCCGCTCTCCCACAGGAGAGCGCCTGTTCAAACGTGCGCTGCCGCACCTTCCTGTGGCATCTGCCGGACTCGGCGCGCTGGTCGGTCATGCGGCGGATAAAACCGCGACTGAGGTGGCGGCCGAAAAAGGGTTATCCCTGGACGGTCATGAGGCCCAGCAGTTAACGGCCAGCCTGTGCCGGGAGTATGACCTGATTCTGGTGATGGAAAAACGCCATATTGAACAGGTTAACCGCATCGATCCGGCTGCACGCGGCAAAACGATGCTGCTTGGGCACTGGCTCAATCAGAAGGAAATAGCGGATCCGTACAGAAAAAGCCGTGAGGCCTTTGAAGAGGTTTACGGGTTACTGGAACACGCCACTCAGAAATGGGTCAGCGTACTAAGCCGATAGTTGGGATTATCCATGAATATAAAAAACAAAGTCATGACCGCGCCACGCGAGGAATCGAATGGGTGGGATTTGGCGCATCTTGTGGGACAGCTTATTGATCACCGCTGGGTCATCGTCGCTGTTACCGCTTTTTTCATGCTGGTGGCAACGCTTTACACGCTGTTTGCGACGCCCATTTACAGCGCCGACGCCATGGTTCAGGTTGAGCAGAAGAATAGCAGCACCGTCCTGAATGAACTGCAGTCAATCATGCCCACCACGCCGGCCTCTGATACCGAAATCCAGATCCTTGAATCACGTATGGTGCTGGGGAAAACCGTTCAGGACCTCGGCCTGGATGCGATGGTTTCGCAGAACTACTTTCCGGTCATCGGTAAAGGCTTGTCGCGTCTGATGGGCAACAAGCCCGGACAGGTCGCGGTATCCCGTCTTGAAATCCCGCGCACTATTGAAAAACGCAGTGTTGAACTGGAGGTTACGGGTAAAGACAGCTATACCGTTTCGGCTGATGGCGATGAGCTGTTCAAAGGTAAAGTGGGGCAGTTTGAAAAACACGGCGACGTGAGCATGCTGGTCAGCGATATCAATGCGGAGCCTGGCACCACGTTTACCGTCACCAAGCTCAACGAGCTGCAGGCAATTAACAGCATCCTGTCTAACCTGACCGTTGCGGACAAAGGGAAAGATACCGGCGTACTGGGACTGCAGTATGTGGGTGAAGATCAGGAGCAGATCAGCAAAGTTCTGAACCAGATTGTCAATAACTACCTGTTACAGAACGTGCAGCGTAAATCCGAACAGGCCGAGAAAAGCCTGGAGTTCCTGAAACAGCAACTGCCGGAAGTTCGCGGCAAACTGGATCAGGCCGAAGACAAACTTAACACCTACCGTCGCGAGAATGAGTCCGTTGACCTGTCGCTCGAAGCAAAATCGGCACTGGATTCTTCCGTCAGTGTTCAGAGCCAGCTTAACGAGCTGACCTTCCGTGAAGCTGAAGTTTCACAGTTGTTCACCAAGGATCACCCAACCTACCGGGCGCTGTTGGAAAAGCGTAAAACGCTGGAAGACGAGCAGACGCAGCTGAACAAGAAAATTGCGCAGATGCCTAAAACCCAGCAGGAAATTCTGCGTCTGACCCGCGATGTGCAGTCAGGACAGGAAATCTACATGCAGTTGCTGAATCGTCAGCAAGAGCTGAGCATCAGTAAAGCCAGTACCGTGGGTGATGTCCGTATTATCGATCAGGCCGCGACCGCCAATTCACCGGTTGCGCCGAAAAAGCTGCTGATTATTGCCGCCAGCCTGATTCTGGGTCTGATGGTGTCCGTGGGCGTGGTACTGCTGAAGGCGCTGCTGCATCACGGTATCGAGAACCCAGAGCAGTTGGAAGAGCTGGGCATGAACGTTTATGCCAGCGTCCCGCTTTCCGAGTGGCAACGTAAGAAAGATACCGAAGCACTGGCACGTCGCGGTCACAAGGTGAAAACCGATCCGCATGAGACGTTGTTAGCGCTGGGTAACCCAACCGATCTGTCCATCGAAGCGATTCGTAGCCTGCGTACCAGCCTGCACTTCGCGATGATGGAAGCGAAAAACAACATTCTGATGATTACCGGTGCCAGCCCGGGTATTGGTAAAACCTTTATCTGCGTCAACCTCGCCACTCTGGTTGCGAAAGCAGGGCAGAAGGTGTTGTTTATCGATGGTGATATGCGCCGTGGTTACACCCACGAACTGTTGGGCGCGGAAAATAAATCCGGTCTCTCTAACGTGCTGTCAGGCAAAACTGAATTTACGCCAGCGATGATTCAGCAAGGACCATACGGTTTTGACTTCCTGCCGCGCGGTCAGGTTCCACCGAATCCGTCGGAGCTGTTGATGCACCGCCGCATGGGTGAACTGCTGGAGTGGGCAAGTAAAAATTACGACATAGTCCTGATTGATACGCCACCGATTCTGGCCGTAACGGATGCCTCCATTATCGGTAAGCTGGCCGGTACCTCGCTGATGGTGGCGCGCTTTGAAACCAACACCACGAAAGAAGTGGATGTCAGCTTCAAACGCTTTGCCCAGAACGGTATCGAAATTAAAGGGATTATCCTTAACGCTGTGGTACGAAAAGCGGCTAACTCGTACGGTTATGGCTATGACTACTACGACTACGAGTACGGTAAACCGACGAAAAGCTAAGAGCTGAAAGAAAAGGGGCGGGTTTGACCGCCCCTTTTGATCGCAGGCTCAGGATGACGACACATAACGATTTGCACAGGTGATTCTGGATACAACGCACAATAAGCGACGATCTAACGTCAATCATCAGAATTCATCATCAACACGCTTTTGTCTGTCGCGATGTCGGCGCAGACCCGCTGAGATATCAACCCGGAAGGTAATCAGCACAGGCCGCTGTTGGCATGAGAACTTGTGGATTTAAGGAATCACACCATGGCTCCATATTGGTATATATCAGGGTTTTTGCTGCTGATTTCGCTGTTTGAAATCCTGGTGAAAAAAGACGAACGCACAAATTATATTCTGACCTGGCTGCTGTGCTTTGCGGCCATTATTCTGATCGTGTTTGGTGGTATTCGCGGGCTTGGCACCGGCATGGATGACTACCAGTACCGCAGTTTCTTCGAAGATTTTATCCGGCGCATCCAGATCAACGGCTTTTTCGAGACCGTTGCGTTTTTCCGCTACGAACCGCTGATTTTTGCGATGGCGTGGGTAACCAGCTTAGTTTCGCACAATGCCAGCGTGTTCCTGTTTGTCTTCTGCGCCATCGCGGTATCGATAAACGCTTATTTTTTCAAAAAGATGTCACCTTACCCGGTGCTGGCGCTGGCGCTGTATTCGGCGCACATCTTTATCAATAAAGACATTAACCAGATACGTTTTGGCTTAAGTTCCGCCCTGTTCCTTGGCGTACTGTGGACGATATACCTCAAGCGCTACTGGTGGGCCTTTGCCTTTTTTATTCTGTCATTTATGAGCCACAACACCGCCGTGATGGTGGTGACGCTGGTGCCATTCCTGTTTATTCGTGACTGGCGCTGGTGGCCGGTGATTATCATCGGTTTCAGCCTGCCGCTCTCGGTGGTGGGGGGATCAAGCTTTATTGCCCTGATTGCCGGTCATCTTGGATCTCTAGGGGAAAGGGCATCGGGTTATAACAATGATCCCTCCTATGCAATGGATGGCAGCATCCTGTCAGTGTCGAACCTGAAGAACATCATGCTGGTGTTTATCTTCTTCTATTTCATGCTGAGCAATGAGCTGAAACGCGAAAACTATGCGCAGTATCGCCTGAACTACCTGCTGATTTTAAGCTTTGCTATCGGCGGGGCGATCCGTATCTTCCTGTACAACTTCCCGTCAGGTTCGCGTCTTTCTAACTATCTGCAACAGGTTGAGCCCATCATCCTGACCTCACTGATCTATCAAGCCAGGCGAGTATGGAAGCCGGCGCTGTTTGGCATGCTGTTTTTCTTCCTGCTCTATTACCTCTACTACAACACCATTTCAACCAAGCAAGCGGTTGTTGGGTATGAAGTGGCCCAGGAGTTTTGGCTGATTCGGTAACGGACCCGGCGATCCGCGCCGCGTGAACGGCTTCACTCAGCGCGGCGGTCGCCTGAAATATCACAGGTTTTTCTTCGACGTTTGTCGATTGAATTGTTTATTTTTGAATACTTTTATGAGGTGCTGGCAATGAAGGACATTCGTTTCTCCATCGTAATTCCGGCTTATAACGCGTCAGAATCGATTGTCACGACGCTGGATTGCGTTAAAGCACAAACGTATCGTCATTTCGAGGTCATCATCGTGGATGACAAATCCGCGGATGCTGCCGCGCTGGCCGATGTGGTGCGCAGTGAGCGCTATCAGGATCTGGACATCAATCTGGTGTTATCTGAGGTGAAACTCAACGGTGCCGGGGCTCGTAATAAAGGCATCGAGCTGGCAACGGGTGACTACGTCAGTTTTCTGGATGCCGACGATGAGTGGCATGCGGACAAGCTGCAGCAGGTCAGCGAGAAAATTGCTGAGCTTGAGGCACAAGGCAAACAGAACACCATTATTTTCAGTCAGGTGAATATCTATCAGGACGGTGAGTTCCTGAAAGTCATGCCCATGCAGCCGCCCGCCGAAAATGAAACCGTGGCGGAATACCTGTTTGGCTGTTATGGCTTTATTCAAACCAGCACCATTGTGCTGAAGCGTGAAGATGCCGCTAAAATTCAGTTCGACGCGCGGTTTATACGCCACCAGGATTATGATTTCTGCATCCGTGCCGATCGCATGGGCTATCGGTTTGAAATGATCGCTTTCCCGCTGGCTAACTATCATCTGGTCACGAAGTTTGGATCTAAACACAAAGGTGAATCGGTCAAGTACTCCCTGTTTTGGCTGGAGACGATGAAACCGCACCTTACCGCACGTGATATTCACACCTACAAAGCGTTCAAGCTGCCCCTGCGCTACAAAATGGACGGCAACTCGCTGATGGCGAGCGTCAGTTTTGCACGCTACTTCTTGCTGACCAATAAAGACAACCGCACTTACTTCCTGAACCGCGTGAAAGACAAGTTAAAAGCGCGTTTAGGCGGCGAAAAGGCGCTCTCCTGATTCCATTTAATGTCGTGACGTTTTAACGCTGCCGGACAGGCTCCTGGTGGCTCCGTCTATTTTATTTATTCAGGTATGAAAATGAATAATCACTCTGGTACCGTTGGCATTGTTATGCCTATGTATAATGCTCGCCAGACGGTATTACGCGCCGTGCAGTCCGTTATCAATCAAACCTATCAGGACTGGCACCTGTATCTGATCAACGATAAATCCACCGATGATTCACTCGAGTGGGTGAGAGAACAGTGTCAGGACCCGCGTATTACCCTTCTCGATAACGCGGTCAACATGGGCGCCGCAGAAACCCGCAATGTCGGACTGCGTGCCGCTACAGAAGAGATCATCGCCTTTCTTGACAGCGATGACGAATGGCACAGCGATAAGCTGCGTCAGCAGATGCAGGCTATTGCCGATGGCGATAATCTGGTCATTACGGAATATCACTACAAAACGCGCAAAGCCGACCACGATATCCGCTACGCAAAGCCTTACCTGCAACAGGACAACTTCGTGAAAAAACAGTATCGGGTGTGCTTCTCATCCGTCTGTTTTCGCCGTCCGCCGGGTGGCATTTTGTTTGAACGTAAAGGCCATGAAGACTTCCTTTTCCTCTACGAACTGTTTAACCGTTATAAACAGGCCCGCATAATTCAGAGCATTCTGGTGAATTATTACGAACTGGGTGATTCCCTGTCGCGCAATAAAAATAAAGCCGCCAAATGGCACCTCGAACTATTAAGAATTATCTATAAAAACAATCCGTTAAAAATCTATTACTATTACGCCTGGTATATGGTGAATGGTGTGCTGTTTAGCCTGAAACACCGCTAAGCCGATCGGCAGGATTGTGTATAAATTTGAGGTGGATAACGTTTCATGAAAAAAATTGTCCTGGTGATCAAAGACGCTTACTCGTATGCGGGCACCGAAAATATCTGTAATTTTATGTCGGAATGTCTCGGCGATGAGCACGACGTCACCATCTACTCGCTAGAGGGGCACGGTGAACCCTTTTACCCTTTTGAGAAGGTCAGGCAGATCGTCAGCTTTGAAGGGGAAAGCAATCCCATCAAGCGTGCCGTTGCCCGTATCCAGCAGGAAGGCTTCGACACCGTATTTTTAATCAGCATGGGTCGCCTGAGCGTGATGTTTGCCTTCTGGAACCTGATGGCGCTGAAAAAGAAGCGTTTCAAAGCCTATGCCTGCGAGCACATCGCCATTAACTCCTTCAGTAAACCCATTAAATTCCTCAAGTTCCTGCTACTGCGCTACTACGATCGCGTCATCGTGCTGACGGATAAAGATCACCAGGTGTTTCAGCGCTGGCACATTCCCAGTCAGGCCATTCCTAACCCGGTAGTGTACAAATCCTGGCATCGCACCACGCGCCATCGTCAGGCGCTGGCCGTGGGCCGTCTGGACAATCAAAAGGGATTTGACCTGTTACTGGATATCTGGCGCGACTTTACGAGAGCCCATCCTGACTGGACGCTGGTCATTGCCGGCGACGGCGAATTACGTCAGCAGTTGCACGATCAGGCGGCGGTACTGGGCATCACTTCCAGCGTGAATTTTGTCGGTAAAGTCACCAATATCAATGATTACTATCGCGACAGTGATATGGCGCTGATGACCTCGCGCTACGAAGGTTTGCCGCTGGTGCTGCTGGAAGCAAAATCCTGGTCACTGCCGGTCGTCGCCTATGACTGTCCAACCGGCCCGCAGGAGATCATTAACCACGGTGAAGACGGTTTCCTGGTGCCAATGAACAAGAAAAGCGAATTCCTGGCGCGGATGGAACAGCTGGCCAGCGATGATGCGCTGTTCTACGCCATGAGCAAAAAAACCCAACAAACCGCGCTGAAATTTGACGGCAAGCAAATTAAACAAAGCTGGCTGGCACTGGTGTAACGGGCTGGAGAAGCTCACTTTTGATGTGCCTCATGGGACACCTTTTATGGCTGAGTTTATAGCCTTCATGACGACGGGATTTATTGCATGAAAAGAAGAGAAGTCTTGCAAACCGCAGCCTCCGCCCTTGTAGGAGCGCTCTCCGTGAGCACCTTTTCCAGTTACGCCGCTAAAAACAATGGCCTGGCGCTAAAGTCGGTTGATGCCACCGCGATTCCCAAAGGCGATGTACCCATTCTGACACCTGAAAACGTCTATGCGATGCCGCCGCAGTTTTGGCAAAACTTTCAGGGAAAACTGTGGATTGGTCAATCCGGCAGTGATGCCAGCAAACCGGGTAACCAGATACCGGTATTCCTGCGCGATGCAAAAGGTAATCTGGCACAAATCAGCCAGCCGATTACCCTGAACAAAGGCAATTTTGACCAGTTCGTTAAAGATAATGCGGCGCTGATAGCCAACCCCTCGCACTCGATGGCGCTGGAAGACAGCAACGGGCAGATGGTGTTTAACATTCCTGATGTCAGCCAGCCGGGCCAGGCGGCCTTCAGCCAGCGTCTGGCGCAGCCTGCGGGTTACCAGCTGATTGGCGAGATCCCCTCGGTAGACGATCTGCGCAAGACGCGACCGCTGTTTGAAGGGGCAAAAATCAAGCTGAAAAGCTGGCACGCCGGGCTTGAAGTGGGCGGCGGTGAGTTCGTCGGCAGCTTTCAGCCGGCGCAGGACGATCAGGGGGTGATTTTCAGCGGCGACGGATTTCACTGGCGTCGCGTGGTCGATGACTTCAACCGCCTGTCGCTGTTTGATTTTGGCGCTATCGCTGACGGCAAAACCGACAGTGCGCCCGCGATTAAAGCCATGTACCAGTGGTCGCAACAGAGCGATCAGCCCATCTGTGTGCAGTTCCCTGCCGGTACCTTCTTTGTGTCCGGCTGTGATTTCGGCGAAGAACAGCGCCGCTTCTTCCGTATCTCCGGGGCGATGGTTAACTTCGGCTATTTCCCGGCGACCACCATCGTTTCAGATGGTAAATCCCCGTTTGTGTTCGAAGTCAGCGCCCGCTGGGTGGAAATCTCTAACCTGATTTTCAATGGCAATACGGATTCCAGTCCCAATAAACAGGGCCTGTTCCGTAATACCTGTCCGGGCGGCCAGTTTTTCCGTGGCGCGTGCCTGCGCTTCAACCAGGTCGGCGGCACCGCGCTCAGCCTGCTGGATACACTGGACTGTAAGATTGACCAGTGGTACGCCTCGGCCTGTACCGGTGATGTGATCCAGGCGGGCTGGTCCGGTCAGAAGAAGGGCAACTGGGATCACAGCACGGCCATCGAGCTGTCTAACTTTAACGCTCAGCACTGTAAGGGCGGCAAAGTCCTCAATCTGCCGCGCTGCAGCCAGTCGCTGATTCATAACGGCTGGATAGAGCACTGCGACAATCCGGGTGATATCTCAAACGGTCAGTGGATTATTGACGCCCTCAGCCTTGAGGATTGTAAAAATCCGCTAATTGCCTGGCATTCCCGCCTGAATACACGTCAGACCAACCTGCAATCCGGTAGCTGGATTGATAATTCAGAGCAGGGCGACCGGTGGTTAAGCGCCTGGGAGATGGGATCAACCCGCGTTGAATCCTATGGCGTCGCCATTGATGGCAGCCTGAAATACAACTACCTCACCTCGCGCTGGTTGCTGGAAAACAACAGCAATCAGGCCGTGTGGTTCGAACTAGCTAATCTTTATTCCCCGACCGTCGGTGATTCGTGGGAAATCGAACTCTTTGGTCAGTCGCAGTTCAATAACGGCACGGATGGTGAACCGCTGATGAACCTGATCAGTGGCAAAAACACCGGCGGCCGGGCGGTGGTTCATATTCAGCGTAAGAAAGACCATGCCGAAGCCAGCTGGTCAGCGGAAGGCAGTAGCCCGGTGCTGGATGTGCGTTACGTCGCCAAAACCGATACCGACACCCAGGTTTTCGTCAAACTCGCCGGGTGGACGCCATCTGCCGCCGTGATGATCAAGAGCACAGCGAAAGATCGTTTTGTGACCGGCCGTTGTGCGCGGGTCGATGCCAAAATGGCGAAGGCCACGCCGGACAGCAGCAGTCATGCTGCCCCACAGCGTTTCAGCCTGCACAATGGCAAAGCGGGCGTGGGCGCGAATGAGCAGGGGGATTTATTGCTGGCCTCCCGCGCGTTGTCTGAGGACAAGGTGGATACCAGCAAACCTGAAGGATTCGTGTCTGTCGTTATTAACGGTAAGCAGGTCGCTTTACCGTATTTTGCTATCAAATCGTCATGAGAGAGGGCTGCCTGATGGCAGCCAACACCAACAGCATCTGGGACGTTGGTGAACTGAAATAACTTGCTGTTTTTAATCGTATTCATTTTGCCCGTTTCGGAACTGGGCGGTTGGTAGAATTAGAAAAAATTATTCGGAGTTTTTATGAAGATTTTATTGGTGGGTAACCATACCTGTGGGAATCGTGGGGATGGCGCGATTCTACGTGGACTGATTGATTCAATTCAGGCCGCGCGCAACGATGTAGATATTGATGTTATAAGCCGTTATCCAACCAGCTCCGGTTATCTGCTTCAGCAACATATTCAGCAGGATAAGCTCTTCCTGCACAATAACTCCTCGGGTAAAGGCCTGATTGGCTCCGTGAAACGCAAAGTCGCTAACCGACTGATGCCGAATATCATGATGGCGCACCTGGGCAAAGGCGGGCCGTATAAATCCTTTTCCGTTCCGCCGCACCTAAAAGCTTTTACGGAAAGTCTGGCGCAGTACGATGCGGTGATTCAGGTTGGCGGATCGTTTTTCGTCGATCTCTACGGTGTCACCCAGTTTGACCATGCGCTCTGCGCACTACTGGCGAAAAAACCGCTTTATCTCATCGGTCACTCAGTCGGCCCCTTCCAGAACGCCCGCACTAATCAACTGGCCAATTTTGTCTTTGACCGGGTTGATCAACTTATTTTGCGTGAGTCTGTCAGCCTGGCCCTGATGAAGCGCGACGGCGTGACCAGCTCGAAAGTGGTGCCCGGCGTGGATACCGCATTCCTGGTTCGCGCCCGCCACGTTGACAATCCCAGCCACAGCCTGCAGCACTGGCAAAGCGTCATCCGTACCCGTAAAACCATTGCGATTACGGTCCGCGAACTGGCCCCGTTTGATAAGCGTCTCGGCGTGACGCAGCAAGAGTATGAAGCCGCATTCGGTCGGGTGATCAATGCGATGATCGCCAGCGGTTACCAGGTCGTGGCGTTATCAACCTGCACGGGCATCGACAGCTATGCAAAAGATGACCGTATGGTGGCGCTGACTTTACGCGACCATGTCCAGCAGCCTGAGCATTATCACGTTGTCATGGATGAGTTTAACGACCTCGAGCTGGGAGTGCTCCTCAGCGAGTGTCATTTGACCATTGGAACCCGTCTGCACTCAGCCATCATCTCAATGAACTTTGGCACACCTGCGGTCGCTATCAACTATGAACACAAATCCATGGGCGTCATGAATCAGTTAGGTCTGCCGCAAATGGCGACCGATGTGCAGAGCCTGATGGACGGTTCGCTGATTGATAAGGTTCAGGCTATCCTGGCCGACTACGACACCATCAAGCAAAACGTCGACATCGCCGTGGCGCGCGAAAGGGAAGTCGGTAACAGAATCACGGAAGAGATTCTAAACGTAATAGGATAATGTGATGAAACTGACTTTTTTCACTATGCGTTTCCCGGTTGCCTCAGAAACCTTTGTTCTCAACCAGGTCACTCACTTTATTGATGCCGGTTACGACGTCGAGATTATCTCGGTGTTTCCGGGGGACTTAGTGAACCGGCACGGCGCGTTTGACGAATATGGCCTGGCGGCAAAAACGCATTATCTGCTGCCAGAAGAGAAAATTTCCCTGGCCGATAAGCTGGGTCAACGCCTGAAACTGGTTCTGCCGAAAATCACCAAAGTCTCGTTACTCCGTTCGCTGAACGTGCGCCGCTATGGCGCACAGTCCAGCAAACTGCTGCTGCCTGCGATTGTCGCCAACGCGCGCCAGACCTACGTCGCCGATGTCTTTCTGGTGCATTTCGGCTACGCCGGTGCGCTGGCAAACAAGCTGCGTGAACTGGGTATCCTGAAAGGTAAACAGGCAACGGTGTTTCACGGAGCGGATATCTCCCGTCGTCACATCCTGGACGAGCACAAGCAGGATTACCGCAATCTGTTCCAGCAGAGCGAACTGATGCTGCCTATCAGCCATCTGTGGCAAAACAAGCTGATTGCAATGGGTTGTCCGCCAGAGAAGATCCACGTTACCCGCATGGGCATTGAACCGGAAAAATTCAATTTCCAGCCACGTGATGCCTTTCACAAGCCGTTGCGCATTGTGTCCGTCGCTCGCCTGACCGAAAAGAAAGGGTTGGACGTGGCCGTTAAAGCCAGCGCCATTCTCAAACAGCGCGGCGGGCAGTTCCAGTACACCATCATCGGTAATGGCGACCAGGATCAGATGATGCGCGACTTCATCGCGCACGAAAAGATGGACGACTGCGTCACCATGCCGGGCTTTAAACCTCAGGAAGAGATCCGCAAGGCACTCAATGAAGCCGATATCTTTCTGTTGCCTTCGAAAACAGCTGCAGATGGCGATATGGAAGGGATTCCGGTTGCTCTGATGGAAGCGATGGCGGTGGGGCTGCCGGTGGTTTCCACCTTCCACAGCGGGATTCCAGAGTTAATCGAACATAACGTTTCGGGCTGGTTGGTGAAGGAAGATGATGCCGAAGCGCTGGCCGACACGCTGCTGAAGTTATCTCAAGGCGAAGTGGACGTTGCGCCGGTTGTCTCGGCCGCCAGACAAAAAGTTGAAACCGAGTTTAATCAGCACATCGCGTATCGCGAGCTGGCACAGATTCTGGAGCAAATGGTTTGAGTGGAATAAAGTCACAGGCGATGTGGTTGTTTGGCAGCACCTGTTTTTCAGCCGTATTACAGGTCGCCCAACTGAGTATTCTCGCCCGGAAACTCGAAACCCATGAACTGGGGCTGTTGGCGATCATCAACGCGATTCTGGCGGTAGCAGGCGTGCTGCAGGACATGGGCATGAGCAGTTATCTGGTCCATCGCCAGAACATTACCCGGCGCGAACAGAGCACCATCTACTGGGTGAACGTCTCGCTCAGCTTGTGTACCGGCCTTGTTATGCTGTTGATTGCCTGGCCTGTTTCCTGGTTCTATCATCTGCCGGAACTGGTGGGGCTGATTATGCTGACCAGCCTTAACTTTCTGGTACTGGGGCATCTTTCGCAATATCAGGCGCACTACATTAAAACCAAACGCATGGTGTCACTGGCGAAGATTGAAATGGGCACCAAGCTGTTTGCGTTTCTGTGCGTCGTGGCGATGCTGGAGTTTACCTCGCTGACGGTGGCTGCGGCGATCCTTGGCCTGTTCATCAACGCCTTCACCCGCATTCTGTGCATGATTGCGCTGGGTGAGAAGTCCTGGCGTCCTACATGGGAATTCGACAAGCAAACCTTCTTGAGTGCGATACGTTACGGCATCTATCAGCTGGGTTCACAGACCATTAATCAGCTCCGCACCCAGGCCGATGCGCTGGTGGTCGGTAAAGTGATGGGGGCCGAGATGCTCGGCATCTATTCACTGGCAAAAGAGCTGGTGCTGCAGCCGCTGAAGTTGGTGTCGCCGGTCATCAACCGCCTGGCACTGCCGCGTTTTGCCGAGAAGCAGCAGGACCCGGAGCAGTTAAAGAAGCTGTTCCTGAAAGGCACATTGATGATAATGCTCTTCAGCAGCGCCATGTACCTTGCTATCGGTATTCTGTCTCCGGTCATTGTACGCGTGCTCTATGGTGCATCTCATGAACAGGTTTATCACCTGATCCCGCTGATGCTGCTGTTTGGTATGTTGCGTCCAATGGGTGGACTGACCGGGGCGATTTCCCAGGCGAATGGCCGCACTAACGTGGAGTTCTACTGGAACATCGTTGCCAGCCTGGTGGTCATGGCCGTGCTTGCCACCACCTTCATCTGGCCAAACGTGCTCTATGTCGCGCTGACGTTGTCGATCTCACAGGTGCTGATTTCCGCCCTGGCGCATCCATTCTTCATCAAGCCGGTGATAGGTATCCGCTTTATCCCTTACGCCCGACAGTGGGTATCTGTGTCGGTACTGTTTGTGGGACTCATGCTGCTGGTTAATCACTTCGATCTTTTCGTGATGCCAGAATGGTTTGAACAGTGGCTGTAAGCCAATAACTACGGGCGACCTCAGGTCGCCCGTTTCTTTTTACGGCTGGTATTAAAAACACCTGAGTAAATTCTGATAACACGTCTCAGGCTCGCCTTAATTAATTGTGTTCACTCCGCATATTTCGGTGTTCAGGCATCGTAAAAAACCGAATTTGTAAGATTTCACAGCGAGTTAGTGTTGCCTTTTCAGATAAAGATTATACTTCCTTTTCCGGTCCATCCGGCATAATTGACGTATGTCTTCACTTCATTAGATGGAATAACTATGACCAAGCTTAAAGCAGTAATCCCGGTTGCGGGTCTCGGTATGCATATGCTTCCGGCGACTAAAGCCATTCCGAAAGAGATGCTGCCTGTAGTGGACAAGCCAATGATTCAATACATCATTGATGAGTGTGTTGCGGCAGGTATCAAAGAGATTGTGCTGGTCACCCATGCGTCAAAAAATGCGGTAGAAAATCACTTTGACACCACCTATGAGCTTGAAGCTCTGCTCGAAGCACGCGTTAAGCGCCAACTGCTGAGTGAAGTCCAGTCAATTTGCCCACCAGGCGTGACCATCATGAACGTGCGCCAGGCGCAGCCATTGGGCCTGGGCCATTCCGTCCTCTGCGCACGTCCTATGATTGGCGACAATCCTTTTGTTGTTGTCCTGCCGGATGTGCTGTTAGACGATTCCACCGCTGACCATTTACGCTATAATCTCGCGGCAATGGTTGCACGTTTTGAAGAGACAGGTAACAGCCAGGTCCTGGCAAAACACCTTACCGACTACGATCTGTCTGAGTATTCCGTTATCACTACGGAGCAGCCGCTGGAAAACCCAGGCGATGTTAGCACCATTACCAACTACGTTGAGAAACCAGAGCATCCGGATGAGTTAAACTCGGATCTGGCAGCGGTAGGCCGTTACGTGCTTTCTGCGGATATCTGGGCTGAACTGGAACGTACCGAACCGGGTGCATGGGGCCGTATTCAGCTGACGGATGCCATTGCCAGCCTGAGTAAGAAGAAAACGGTGGATGTGTCACTGATGACAGGACACAGTTTCGACTGCGGACGTAAAATGGGTTACATGCAGGCATTTGTTTCTTATGGTTTGCGTAGCAATGCGCAAGGTCGCGAGTTCCGCGAAGCCATCAAGAAAATTCTGGCGAAGTAATCACATATTATTCGCTGCGGCTGACGCGGCAGAAAGGGAGAAAAGATGGCTATTTTGGTAACGGGAGGAGCAGGTTATATCGGCTCCCACACAGTGCTGGCACTGCTTGAGCGCGGTGATGATGTGGTGGTACTGGATAATCTGTGCAACGCCTCGCGTGAGGCCATCAATCGGGTTGAAAAACTTGCCGGTAAGAAAGCCACCTTTATTGAAGGTGATGTTCTTGACCGCGCCTGCCTGCGTGACCTGTTCGCTTCAAACAGTATCTCTGCCGTGATTCACTTTGCCGCGTTAAAAGCGGTAGGGGAGTCAACGCGTATGCCGCTGGAATACTACGAAAACAACGTAGCCGGCACGGTAGTTCTGCTGGAAGAGATGCGCAATGCGGGCGTCTGGAACTTTATTTTCAGCTCTTCCGCCACCGTTTACGGTGCCAATGCGCCCGTGCCTTACGTGGAAACCACACCGATTGGTGGTACCACGAGTCCGTATGGTACCTCCAAACTGATGGTTGAATTTATCATTCGTGATTTCGCCAAAGCTGAACCTCATTTCAAAACCATTGCACTGCGCTACTTTAACCCGGTCGGCGCGCATGAGTCGGGTGAGATTGGCGAAGACCCAACGGGTATTCCTAATAACCTGCTGCCCTATATTGCCCAGGTCGCTATCGGTCGGCTGGACAAGTTAGGCGTTTTCGGCGGTGACTATGACACGCCAGACGGCACCTGTCTGCGTGACTATATTCACGTTGTTGACCTGGCGGAAGGCCACCTGAAAGCGCTGGACCATCTTGGCAAGATTGAGGGTTATAAAGCCTATAACCTCGGCGGTGGGAAAGGTTTCTCCGTGTTGGAAATGATCAAGGCGTTTGAGAAAGCCTCAGGCAAACCGATTCCGTTTGAAATCAAGCCGCGCCGTGATGGTGATTTGCCTGCGTTCTGGGCGGATGCCTCGCTGGCAAACCAGGAACTGGACTGGCGGGTTTCGCGTGGTATTGATGCGATGATGCGCGATACGTGGAACTGGCAGTCGAAGAATCCGGATGGGTTTCGCTAATCCCGTCACGTTGAGCGTATAAAAAACCCCCACGTTGTTTAATGACTAACATAGCATTAGAACAACGCGGGGGTTTTTTCTTTCAGGCAGTGAATTTTTTTAGATTAGCCAGCAAATGAAACCGCTTCATTAGAAAAAAGGCAGAATATCAAATTTTTGTTTTTTTAATGAATAAAATCAAGGGAATATGGCCGTTATACTTAACCTGCTGTGCGAATGGACGTAGAGCTTTGTAGATTAAATGAGCAAGTTTGTGATTTTGCAGTCGGGTTAATTACAAAATTGTCAAAAAGTGGCTTTTTAAATCTTGTTTCGAGACCCGTATAGTACGAGAATCGTAAGGTTTTTTATCGATTAGGCTGGGTTCTCAAAAATATTAGCCCGGCAATACAACGCCATTTTGTAATGCAGTCTATGCTTAACGATGGCTAAAACTACGTTCACGCAAGTGGTTGCGATAGCCAGGGGCGGTAGCGTGGTCAAAATATGACAACTCAGCAGTGGTGCATACATGCAAGAGATCGTTTGTGTTTTTCTAAGTGCATTTGCGTTGCTATTCATAGCGCGCAAAGTGGCTCGCAAAGTCGGGCTGGTTGATAAGCCCAACGACAGAAAACAGCATAAAGGACACATTCCACTGGTTGGTGGCGTTTCGGTCTACTTATCATTATGGATACTGTATATCATGCAGCCGGGTTGGTTACCTGACTTCACCATTTATATGTTCTGCGCTACTGTGCTTTTAGCCGTAGGCGTACTTGACGATCGTTTCGATCTGCCCGTAATGCCGCGCATAATGATTCAGGCACTCATGGCTTGCATCATGATGTGGAATGGATACTACCTCTACTCGCTAGGTAATGTTCTCTTTGGTTTTCAGTTAGTTTTAGGGATCTTTGGTTATGCTGTCACACTATTCGCTGTTATAGGTGCGATTAACGCGTTTAACATGGTTGACGGAATCGATGGGCTATTGGGTGCATTATCATGTGTGACCTTTGGCGCATTAGGCATTGTGTTTGAACTCGGTGGTAACAAGCATCTTGCGCTGTGGTGTACCTGCCTCATGGCCGCTTGTCTGCCTTACATATTGTTAAACCTCGGTATTCCATGGGGTAAAAAGTTTAAAGTCTTCATGGGCGATGCAGGAAGTACGCTAATCGGTTTCACAGTGATTTGGCTACTGATGTTGGCCACTCAGGGAACGGAGCCGGTGATGCGACCCGTTACCGCATTGTGGCTTATTGCCGTACCTCTAATGGACATGGTTCGGGTGATGACAGCACGCATTCGTCGTGGTTCAAGCCCATTTAAACCCGATCGTGAACATCTACATCATCTCCTTATGCGAGGTGGCTTAACCGGGCGTGGGACACTCGTTGTTATGGTTGCATGTGCGGCGGTGCTTGCAGCAACAGGCATTGGCTTTGATGCTTTTGGCCTCAGTGATTGTTGGCAACTGATCTTTTTCATTGGCATCTTTTTTACATTCAACGCCATCATTTATAAGTCAGCGCGTTTCCATAGGGTTAATCAAATTACTCTGACAAATCAGAATGATAACAATGTATTTGCAGATAAATATTGATGCGTGTTTTATAAATATTTCAAATGTAATAACGATTTTTTTTGTGGTTTGAAGTTTATCTTCATGTGAAAATTTAACGGCATTTTGAATTAGATGTTAGATGTTTAAAAATCTTTTCAGAATGTAGTACTAAAAATAATATTCTGGATAGCGAACGTGAAAATTTTAGTTACCGGTGGTGCGGGATTTATTGGGTCTGCTGTAGTTAGGCATATTATCAAAAATACTCAAGATACTGTGGTTAATGTTGATAAACTGACGTATGCAGGCAATCTTGAATCTCTAAAAGAAATCGATGGCCATCAACGCTATGCTTTTGAAAAAGCGGATATATGCAATGCAAGTGAGATGGCGAGTATTCTTCAGCGTCACCAACCTGATGCCATCATGCATCTGGCAGCTGAAAGTCACGTAGACCGTTCAATTACAGGTCCTGCGGCGTTCATTGAAACGAATATCGTAGGGACATACACGTTACTTGAGGCAACCAGACAATACTGGCTTCAACTTGATAGTGTTAAAAAAGAAAAATTTAGATTTCATCATATCTCAACGGATGAGGTTTATGGTGATTTGCCACATCCTGACGAGGTTGAGGTTGGGTCTGAATTGCCACTTTTCACTGAAGATACTGCCTATGCGCCGAGCAGTCCCTATTCTGCGTCAAAAGCATCGAGTGATCATCTGGTCAGAGCCTGGTCACGTACGTATGGGCTACCGGTAATCATAACGAATTGTTCGAATAACTATGGCCCATATCATTTTCCAGAAAAACTCATCCCGTTAGTCATTCTCAATGCGGTTGATGGTAAGCCGTTGCCGGTTTATGGCAAAGGCGATCAAATCCGCGATTGGTTATATGTAGAAGATCATGCCAGAGCACTTGTCGTCGTGGTTAAAATGGGCAAAGCGGGTGAGACATATAACATTGGTGGTCACAACGAGAAGAAAAATCTCGATGTAGTGCATACTATTTGCGATTTACTGGATGAAATCTGTCCTAAAGATGTTTCTTATCGTGAACAAATTACTTATGTAAAAGATCGCCCAGGCCACGATCGCCGCTATGCGATTGATTCAAGCAAAATAGCGCGTGAATTGGGGTGGAAGCCATTAGAGACATTTGAGAGCGGGATTCGTAAAACAGTAAAATGGTATTTAGCTAATACACAGTGGGTAAGCAATATTAAAAGTGGTGCTTACAAAAGCTGGATTGAAGAGAATTACGGAGATCGTCAGTAATGGATATCCTGTTGTTAGGGAAATCGGGGCAGGTAGGTTGGGAACTTCAGCGTGCTCTGGCTCCTTTGGGAAATGTAATTGCGCTGGACAGACACTCCAAAGAATATTGTGGCGATTTAAGTAAGCCCGAAGAATTAATAAAAACAATTCGCCATATCAAACCTGGTATCATCGTCAATGCCGCAGCTTACACAGCAGTAGATAAAGCTGAGTCTGAACCTGAACAAGCTTATTTGATTAATGCTCACTGCGTTGAAATGATTGCAAAAGAAGCTCAGAAAATTAATGCCTGGGTTGTCCATTATTCTACTGATTATGTATTTTCAGGAACAGGCGACAGCGCATGGTCTGAATCCGATGTTACCAGCCCAATAAATACTTACGGTGCAAGTAAACTTGCGGGTGAGCATGCCTTAAGTACCTATTCAACTAACTATCTGATTTTTCGAACCAGTTGGGTCTATGCAGCAAAAGGAAACAACTTTGCAAAAACTATGCTGAAGTTGGCCATGCAAAGAAACGAACTTTCTGTAATAGACGATCAGTTTGGTGCACCTACTGGGTCGGAACTGCTGGCTGATTGTACTGCTCATGCTCTTAGAATGGCATTGAGTCAGCCTGACGTCGCAGGCATCTATCATCTGACTGCAAGTGGTACGACGTCCTGGTATGAATATGCATCATTGATATTTAATGAGGCACGAAAAACAGGTGTTGTGCTGTCTCTGGAAAAACTCAATGCTGTAGCAACCAGCGCTTATCCCACTCCAGCTCGACGACCTAATAATTCCCGGTTAAACAATACCCGTTTCCAGGAGGTGTTTGGGTTAAGGTTACCTGAATGGCAGTTAGGTGTTAAGCGTATGCTAAGTGAAGTTTTTGCAGCAATTCCGTAACAATAATCAATTGATTGCCTGATTTCAGGCTGATTGTGCTTAAAGAGATAAATGAATGGCAAAGCGTAAAGGAATTATTCTTGCAGGTGGATCTGGAACACGCCTCTATCCCGTTACAATGGCCGTCAGTAAACAATTACTGCCTATATACGATAAACCCATGATCTATTATCCGCTATCAACATTAATGCTTGCGGGTATTCGTGACATCTTAATTATCAGTACTCCCCAAGATACTCCACGTTTCGAGCAACTTTTAGGTGACGGAAGTCAATGGGGACTGAATCTTGAATACAAGGTTCAACAAAGCCCAGATGGCCTGGCTCAGGCTTTTATTATTGGTGAAGAATTTATAGGCAATGATAACTGTGCATTAGTTTTAGGCGACAATATTTTTTACGGTCATGACTTGCCAAAATTAATGGAAACGGCAATAGAAAAAGAAAGCGGAGCGACTGTATTTGCTTATCACGTCAACGATCCTGAGCGTTACGGCGTTGCTGAATTTGATAAAGACGGGAAAGCCATTAGCCTTGAAGAGAAACCAGTTAACCCAAAAAGCAATTACGCTGTAACAGGTCTCTATTTTTATGACAATCGTGTAGTGGATATGGCAAAAAAACTCAAACCATCATCTCGCGGTGAGTTAGAAATTACGGATATTAATCGTCTTTATCTCAAGCAAGGTGATTTATCTGTAGCAATGATGGGGAGAGGCTTTGCCTGGCTTGATACGGGAACACATCAGAGTTTGATTGAAGCGAGTAATTTTATACAGACAATTGAAGAACGTCAGGGATTAAAAATTTCATGCCCTGAGGAAATTGCATACAGGAAAGGTTTCATTGATCGCGAGCAGGTTGCAAAACTTGCAAAACCACTTGAAAAAAATCAATACGGCCAATATCTGATGAGAATGATAAAACAGTAATAATTGATTGTTTAGCTAGTATTATCATCTTAAATAAAAATCAGCCTTTAAGAAATTTATCATACAGATTGAAAATATGAATATCCTAAAAACAGATATTAATGATGTAATGATTATTGAACCAAAAGTATTTGGTGATGATCGCGGGTTTTTCTTTGAAAGCTTTAATAAAAAAGTTTTTGAGGAGGCAGTCGGCTACGAAGTAAACTTCGTTCAAGATAATCATTCTAAATCAAAGAAGAATGTTTTACGCGGGCTTCATTTCCAGAAATCACCCATGTCACAGGGTAAGTTAGTTCGCTGTGTTAAGGGTGAAGTTTATGATGTTGCAGTAGATATCAGACCGGACTCAGTTTCTTTTGGTAAGTGGATAGGTGTTTATCTCTCAGCTGAAAATAAAAAACAGTTATGGATTCCAGAGGGTTTTGCCCATGGATTTTATACGTTAACTGAAGAGGTGGAATTTGTTTATAAAGCAACAGACTATTATTCTCCAGAAAATGAAAGATGCATAAAATGGGATGATAAAGATTTGAATATTACCTGGCCTCTTATGGGTAATGTCATGCCTGAGTTATCAGTAAAAGATGAGAAAGGAAGTTCTTTTAAATCAAATTTTACTAATTTCATATCTGTATAACACAATGAGTTTAATAAAAAACAGCATATTTAATCTGTCAGGGTTCATAATACCGACTATTGTAGCTATTCCGAGTTTGGGTATTTTAGCACGTACGCTTGGAACTGAGCTTTTTGGAATTTTTACGTTAGCATTTGCTGTAGTAGGCTATGCAAGCATATTTGATGCAGGGCTAACACGTGCGGTTATAAGAGAAATATCTTTATACAGACATGATGACGATGAGCAAGTTAAAATAATATCAACAGCATCAGTTTCTGTTTTGGCATTAGGATGTATAGCGGGAGTAATACTTTACTTTATCACTTCTTATGTCCCGGGTTTTTTGAATGTGTCAACAGTCAATGTGAGTGACGTTCAATCATCATTTAAAGTGCTGGCGCTAACGATACCCGTTTTTTTATTGAATCAAATATGGTTAGCTTATCTGGAAGGGCACGAAAGGTTCGCTGTAATTAATATACAGCGCGCACTAAGTAGTTCCTCCATAGCAGCAATACCTGCGATTTTAGTGTTGCTGCATAATAGTCTTTATTATGCAATTTTAGGGTTACTGGTAGGTCGGGTTATTTCGCTGATAATGAGTTTCTACTTTAGCCGTGAAATTATTCTCAGAGACTTTAAATTAAGTAAAGAAACTTATCTTCGGCTATTGAAGTTCGGTGGATGGATTACAATAAGCAATGTTATATCACCTGTGATGGTCTATTTTGACCGGTTTGTGATATCGCATCTGCTCGGCGCAAACAAAATAGCATATTATACAGCGCCTTCAGAAGCCATCTCTCGTCTCTTAAATATTCCTACAGCACTTTCCAGAGCGCTTTTTCCTAAACTAAGTGCGGGCAACGTTGACAGAAAAAAACTTGAAAAATTGAGTTATTTATTAATGGCAGCATGTTGTTTGCCCATCCTTATCATCGGCATTCCATTTGCCGAAAAGATACTGGTTGCCTGGATGGGAAATGATTATGTCGGAGAACCTGCAAAAATATTAAAGATCCTTTTAATTGGTTTTTTATTTAATGCGATGGCACAAATTCCATTTTCGAAAATACAAGCTATTGGCAAGGCACACATTACAGCAAGTCTTCATATGTTAGAGTTAGTACCTTATTTGCTAATGCTTTATTATTTAACTGTTAATTATGCATTGACAGGGACTGCAATAGCATGGAGCGTGAGGGTGATAGTAGATTTTTTCGCTTTATTTTATCTTTCAAGGAAATTAGATGCAGAACGTTGACATAGCAATGGCAACCTATAACGGTGAAAGGTTTATAGCTGAGCAACTATTGTCTATACAAAGACAAACCTATCCTTACTGGACCTTGTATATCAGTGACGATGCATCTACCGATAACACGATTAAAATTATAAAAGATTTTGCATCTACTGATTCTAGAATAAAATTAATTAATACAGAAAGACAAGGCGGTGTAGTCAACAATTTCAACAAAGCTTTACTGGCTACCGATGCAGAGTATGTGTTGCTTTCAGATCAGGATGACTATTGGCCTGAGCAGCGGATCAATAATTTATTAGCAGCAATGATGGAAAAGCCTCAGGATAATGTCGCAATGGTGTTTAGCGATCTTACTTTGGTGGATGAGAATTTAAATATTGTATCTGAAAGTTTTTATAAATCGAGATCTATAAATCCTACAGAAAATATTAACTGTAATACGCTGATTTGGAAATGCAGTGTGTACGGTTGTTCCGTAATAGTTAATAGAAAACTGCTTAAAAAATGCTTGCCTATGCCCGAAGGAATTACAATGCATGATAACTGGCTGGCGCTTAACGCTGCGACAGAGAGTGGACTATATTTCTACAATCATCAGACTATTTTATACCGTCAACATAGCAATAACGTTGTAGGTGGGGCAGGTAAAACATTATGGGCAAAGATAACTACGCTTCCTCTAACAATTAAGAAAGTAATAAATTACAGAAAAAAAATAACGCGCCTCATCTCAGCAGCGAAAAAAATTGAAGGAAATGAATCTCTTCATTCTGTTTGTACTTCGTGGTTATCTGACGTTTTTTTTGCTTTTAAATATATTATGCCCGCAATTTTATTTGAGAACAGGAAAGGATTTGCCTTGACTATGTTCTTAGCTTTTGTGGTAAGCAGATGATTTATTTTATATATTTTTCTATAACTCTTCTCATATCCTTATTGAGACACAGGAAAAGTGAAAGAGTTACGTGCCTAATCATCACTTTATTGGTTTTTTGCTTTTCTTATCCAGCGGGAAATGACTGGATAGGTTATTTTCAAAATTATGATTGTTTGCAAAACAATCATTGTGACAACAACGCTCCGCAATTCGAACCTGGGTTCAATCTTATAGTCTATGTATTCGGAAGCTTAGGGTTTCTAGGCTATAATATAGTAATTGCCATATTTAATATCTATTGCCTTGATAAGTTTTCAAAACAATTCGAAAATAAAGCATTTATATATTTTTCAATGCTTAGTTTTATGTATTGGATGCTTTACCTCGAAGCAGTAAGACAATCGATAGCAATTTCATTATTATTATTAGCAATACCTTTCCTTTTCAGAAGGAAAATAATAGTTTATGTACTATTGATTTTGTTAGCCAGTACCGTACACACAACAGCTATTGTATGTTTGCTTTTTATTTTCCCAATAATTTCGCCAAGACTTTCAAGATTAAGTTCTTTATCGACACTGCTATTTTCATTAGCATTTCTATTTATTCCTTTTATTATTTTAAATGTCGTTTTTTCACTGTTACAACCAGGTTCACTTGTGTATGAAAAATTAAATTTTTATCTCACCTCTGAAGCTTATCGCCCTCAACTTTCAGCTGGTGTGGGTACGGTATTTGATTTCATACTAATAGTACTACTCTTTTTATGCTATAAGCAGATTAAACGCAAAGATGAATGGCTTACTAATCAGCGCCTGAATTTAGTTTTACCAGGTATTATACTTTATATAAGTTTTGCAATAATTATTGGAAAAATGATGCCTGTTATGACAAGAATAGGATGGTATGGGCTGCCATTTGTCATAATAATGCTTAATACGAAAATTTCAGATTCCATTTATTTCGATAAAATTAAAAGCACAGCGTCTTTTCCTGTTACCAAATTAATGATTTATCTTTTTCTAATCGCGCAAGCTGCGCGACCCATGCTTTATGAGCATTCACGATATGGAATAATGAATCAGGAAACTATCTTCCAGGCAGCTAACTACCTTAATGATGAAGGGCTTTATATTAAAGCGCAAAAAAAATGCGCAGTTTTACATGAGATGGGGCTTGAATTCCTGTGTTCAATATAATGGTTAACATGTGGAATAACTGATTAAGGCAACGTAATGATTTTTATTGATGGAATTATCTATTCTCTACAAAACTCGGGTGGAATATCTGTTTATTTTGATGAGTATTTGAAATGTCTGAAGAAAAATAAAATTGAAAACGAATTGATTATTTATCCTAATAATAATCCCTATGCCAGCGAATTCAATGTAAACCGAACTCCGCGGATGAGTCTCAGCATAGAAAGATATATTGACGTAAGTATTTCACCTGAAACAAAAGATGATATTTTCCATTCTAGTTATTATCGACTCCCCGTAAACAAAAAAAATGTAAAAATAATCACAACTGTGCATGACTTCACATATGAAGTTTTCCCAAAGGGACTCAAAACAATAGTTCATCATTGGCAAAAAAAACGTGCAATACTCAATAGTGATGGGATTATTTGTATTTCTGAATCAACGCGAAAAGATATGCTTAAATACATCCCTGAAGCACGGGATATTCCTACAAAAGTAATATACAATGGCGTTAGCGATTTTACTCCTTTAGAGAAAACTTCCAGCAACGATAAATATGTGGTTTTTGTAGGAGCAAGAAATGGTTATAAAAATTTCACTTCTTGTGTAAAAGCACTTCAAAAGCATGAGGATATTAAACTTGTAGTAGTGGGTGGCGGCAAGTTTAACCCTGAAGAAATGACATTGTTAAATGAATATATTCCAGGTCGCTTTAATCATGCAGGATTTGTTAGTGAGGAAGAACTCAACTTACTTTACTCAAATGCCTATTGCCTTATTTATCCATCCTTGTATGAAGGCTTTGGAATCCCTGTCATAGAGGCAATGCGTTCTGGGTGTCCTGTTATAGCGTCGAACTCTTCTTCTGTAAAAGAAATCGCTACTGGCTCAGCAATTCTATTAGATAAAATCACCGAAGACGATATCAGTCATGCGTTGCTACAACTCGGTGATAACGTAATAAGAGAAAAATTAATCTCATCTGGATTAGTTAATTCTGCTAAATTTTCCTGGACAAAAATGGCTCAGGAAACATTAAATTTTTATGATGAAATAAGAGATATAAAATGAAAAAAGCATTAATTACAGGCGTAACGGGTCAGGACGGATCTTATCTTGCAGATTTTTTGCTGGAAAAAGGATATGAAGTCCATGGAATAATTCGACGCACATCATCGTTTAATACTGAACGAATTGATAATGCTTTGAGTAAAAATCGTAATATGTACCTTCACTATGGTGATTTAACTGATTCTTCAAACTTAATAAGATTAATGAAAGATATCAGTCCTGATGAGGTCTATAATCTTGGCGCAATGTCCCATGTTGCAGTTTCATTTGAATCGCCGGAATATACTGCAGATGTAGATGCGATTGGTACTCTTCGTTTGCTTGAAGCTATTCGTATTTGCGGCCTTGAGAAAAAAACCAGATTTTACCAGGCTTCTACTTCGGAATTATACGGTCAGGTAAGAGAAATTCCGCAAAAGGAAACCACACCTTTCCACCCTAGATCGCCCTACGCCGTTGCTAAAATGTATGCCTACTGGATCACTGTTAATTATCGTGAATCCTATGGTATGTACGCTTGTAATGGTATTCTTTTTAATCACGAATCTCCACGTCGTGGTGAAACATTTGTTACCCGTAAAATTACTCGAACACTGGCTAATATCGCGCAGGGGCTGGAGAAGCAGTTAGAGTTAGGGAATATGGATTCATTACGTGATTGGGGCCATGCAAAAGATTATGTACGCATGCAATGGATGATGCTGCAGCAAAATCAGGCTGACGATTTCGTTATCGCAACAGGTAAACAAATTTCAGTTCGTGAATTTGTAAGAATGTCAGCACGTGAGCTTGGCATTGAGCTGGCGTTCACGGGTACCGGTGTTGATGAAATTGCTACGGTAACGTCTGTTTCAGGTGATAATGCGCCTGAAGTAAAAGTCGGCGATGTTATTGTTAAAGTTAATCCCCGTTATTTCCGTCCTGCGGAAGTAGAAACGCTTCTCGGTGATCCATCGAAAGCGAAGGAGCTACTTGGCTGGGAACCTTTAATTACTGTAGAAGAAATGTGTGCAGAAATGGTAGGACACGATTTAGATAACGCGAAACAACACGCATTATTAAAAAGTCATGGCTTCAACGTTTCAATTTCTGTGGAAAGTTAATTATGATTAAAAAAGTATTTATTGCAGGTCATCGCGGGATGGTAGGCTCCGCAATTCTACGCCAACTATCCAGGCGAACAGATATCGAAATTATTACAAAAACAAAAGAAGAGTTAAATTTACTTTCAAAAAATGATGTAGAAGAATTTTTCCAGTCTTCTGATATTGATGAGGTTTATCTCGCTGCTGCAAAAGTTGGTGGAATTCATGCTAATAATCATTTTCCAGCTGACTTTATTTATGAGAACATGCTGATTGAATGCAATGTCATCCATGCAGCGCATCTTGCCAATATACCTAAATTACTTTTTTTAGGTTCAAGTTGCATCTATCCAAAATTTGCCGAACAGCCAATTAAAGAATCTGCTCTTCTTACTGGCGAACTTGAACAAACTAACGAGCCTTATGCTATTGCTAAGATAGCAGGTATTAAATTGTGTGAATCTTACAACAGGCAATTTGGGCGAGACTATCGAAGCGTAATGCCAACTAATTTGTATGGTGAAAATGATAATTTTCATCCTGAGAATTCCCATGTTGTTCCTGCTTTGATGCGTCGCTTCCATGAGGCCATGCTTAATGACGATTCAGAAGTAATTGTATGGGGAAGTGGTAACCCTATGCGAGAATTTTTGTATGTGGATGATATGGCGGAAGCTTCGGTTTTTGTAATGGAGCTGAATAATGCTACTTACGCAAACAATACTGCACCTATGCTTTCACATATAAACGTAGGAACGGGTATTGATTGCTCTATAAGAGAGTTGGCGCAAACAATTGCTGAAGTAGTTGGTTACAAGGGCGAAATAAAATTTGACAGTTCAAAGCCTGACGGGACGCCAAGGAAATTACTCGATGTACAGCGCCTGAAAGATATGGGTTGGTCCTACTCTACCGATCTTAATGTTGGACTTAAAAAAACATATAATTGGTTTTTAGAGAATCAAAATTCTTTTAGGAAGTGAAATGGTACACCGACTAAGCAAAGATTTATTTGAGTCTGTTATCGCTAATGCGCCTTTAATTTCTATTGATCTTATTGTTGAAAATTCTAAAGGTGAAGTTTTACTAGGATATAGAAATAATAAACCTGCACAAAACTATTGGTTTGTACCGGGTGGCAGGATATTTAAATCGGAAACAATCCCTAATGCCTTTAAACGGATCGCGTATGATGAGTTAAATCTTAACTTAGATATTGATCTTGCTACCTTTAAAGGTGTTTATGAACATCATTATGACGATTCATTCGTCAGTGACGATGTTAAAACGCATTATGTTGTTCTCGCTTACGCTATATTTAATGTATCTGATTCAGAAAGTATGCCTGACATACAGCATGCGAAATTTAAATGGTTCAGCAAAGAAGAACTTTTAGTTTCTGATTCCGTTCACACCTATACTAAAAACTATTTTCAAGAAAGGCATTGATCTTATGTCAGTAAAATTGTTACCTGTTATTATGGCTGGAGGTTCGGGTAGTCGTTTATGGCCATTATCGAGAACATTATATCCTAAGCAATTCCTTGCACTTACCTCTGATGCAACCATGCTGCAGGAAACGATTAAGCGTGTTGAATCTTTGCCTCATCTTTCACCGTATTTAATATGTAACGAATCGCACAGGTTTATTGTCGCTGAGCAACTCCGGCAACATAATATAAAACATGGAGGGATTTTCCTGGAGCCTGTGGGGCGAAATACAGCACCTGCAATAACTTTAGCGGCGTTACAGGCAGTTAAGAACTTAGACGATCCTGTTATGTTAGTACTGGCTGCAGATCACGTAATTAAGGATGAACAAGCATTCTTAACCGCAGTTGAAAATGCTATTCCTCTTGCTGAGTCTGGTAAGCTGGTTACATTTGGTATTGTACCTGACCGCCCTGAAACGGGATATGGCTATATCAAGCAAGGCGCTAATGTAAATGATTACTCCTTTAAAGTAGATTCTTTCGTAGAAAAACCAAATCTTGAAACTGCTCAAGAGTACTTATCCTCTGGAAAGTATTATTGGAATAGCGGGATGTTTTTATTTCGCGCCTCTGTGTTCTTAAAAGAAATAAGAAAGTTTCATAAAGAAATTTTAGAACACTGTGAAAAAGCCTTACTTGGTCAACATACCGATCTTGATTTTATACGTTTAGATGACACCGCATTCAAAAATTGCCCAGATGAATCGGTTGACTACGCTGTGATGGAAAAAACCCAGGACGCTGTCCTGGTTCCAATGAATGCAGCATGGAGTGATGTAGGTTCATGGTCTGCTTTGTGGGAAATAAACACTAAAGACAAAAATGACAATGCTATCAGAGGTGATGTCGTTACTTCAGATACATCCAATAGTTATATATACTCTCAAAATAAACTTGTTGCCACTGTTGGAATTGATAATTTAGTCGTTGTCGAAACTAAAGATGCAGTATTAATTGCACATAAAGATAAAGTGCAGGGCGTTAAAGATATTGTTCAACAGTTAAAAATTGATGACCGTTGTGAACATCTTCAGCACCGTGAGGTATTCAGACCATGGGGTTCACATGATACTATAAGTGAAGGTGCCCGTTTTCATGTTAAGAAATTGACTATAAAACAGGGGCAGCGCACTGCAACTCAGATACATCATCATCGTGCTGAACACTGGATTGTTGTATCTGGTACTGCAAGAGTATATAAAGGCGAGCAAAGTTACCTAATTACAGAAAACGAATCTATATATATACCTATAGGTGAAGCGCACGCTATCGAAAACCCTGGTGTTCTTCCTCTTGAGATCATTGAAGTCCGTACAGGAACATACTTGTCTGAAGACGATGTCATCCGTATTGGTGATGACGGGACAGGATATTAAGAATGAAAGTTTCTATAATTACAGCAACGTATAATAGTGAAAAAACAATCAAAGATACTATCTTATCATTAGAGTCTCAAGATTATGATGACATCGAGTTTATTATTATTGATGGCGGATCTAAGGATAACACACTCGCTGTTGCACAAGAACACAGTTCACGGATTTCTAAAATAATTAGCGAGCCGGACAAAGGTATTTATGATGCTTTAAATAAAGGCATCCTTCATTCAACAGGTGATATTGTAGGTTTTCTTCACTCGGATGATGTTTTTTCATATCCTTCCGCGGTGTCGGATATTGTAAATAGTTTTAGTAATAATAATGTTGATGCTGTTTATTCTGACCTTAATTATGTTTCTCAAAAGAACATGAATAAAGTGGTTCGTAAATGGCATAGTGGTGTCTTCGATATTAGAAAACTTAAGTTTGGATGGATGCCCCCGCATCCCACTTTTTACATGAAAAAGAAAAAATATGATGAGTGGGGCGCATTTAATATTTCATACAGAATCTCAGCAGATTATGATTCCTTGCTGCGATATTTATATGTTCACAAAGCCTCAGTATTTTATCTCCCAAAAGTTCTGATTTCGATGAGGGTGGGCGGAGAAAGCAATCGATCACTCAGTAATATTATTAAGAAATCCAAAGAAGATATTGATGTTATCAAAAAAAATGGCTTGTTCTGGCCAGTTGTTCTGATATGTAAAAATCTTTCTAAACTTCCTCAATTCATCAAGTAATGATATGAAAAAATTAACTTGTTTTAAAGAATATGATATTCGTGGGAAACTTGGCGACGAACTTAATAATGATATTGCTTATAAAATAGGCCGCGCTTTCGGCCAATTTTTACAACCTAAAACAGTGGTTGTAGGTGGCGATGTAAGACTTACAAGTGAAGAGCTTAAACTTGCTCTTGCTCAGGGCCTCCAGGATTCGGGGGTTAATGTACTTGATCTGGGTATGGTTGGTACTGAAGAAATTTACTTTGCCACATTTCACTTAGGCTGCGATGGCGGTATTGAAGTAACGGCGAGCCATAATCCTATAAATTATAATGGTATGAAGCTTGTCCGGGCAGGCGCAAAGCCCGTTAGTGGTGACACCGGCTTGAGAGAGATTCAGTCCCTTGCTGAGTCCGCTATTTTTAGTCCTGTTGAGAGTAGCGTTAAAGGGACTTATTCGAAAATATCAACCCTTAACGAATATGTTTCTCATATCATAAGTAGTATCAATCTCAAGAACTTAAAACCCCTGAAGTTGGTCGTCAATAGCGGTAACGGTGTAGCTGGGCATGTCATTGATGCTATCGAAAAAAGATTCGTTGAAAATAATGTACCTGTCGAAATAGTAAAAATTCACCATAATGCCGACGGCCATTTCCCTAATGGTATTCCCAATCCGCTCTTGCCCGAATGTCGTGAAGATACGCAAAAAGCGGTTATTGAGCATAACGCCGATTTTGGGATAGCCTTTGATGGTGATTTCGATCGCTGCTTTTTCTTCGATGAAAAAGGAAGATTTATTGAAGGTTATTACATCGTTGGATTACTTGCTGAAGCTTTCCTCAAGAAAAATCCTGGCGATAAAGTAATCTATGATCCTCGGTTGACATGGAACACTATTGACATTGTTACCTCAGTCGGGGGGCAGGCGATCATGTCTAAGACAGGCCATGCATTCATTAAAGAACGCATGCGCAAAGAAGATGCGATTTATGGTGGAGAGATGAGCGCGCATCACTATTTCAAAGATTTTGCTTATTGTGATAGTGGAATGATACCCTGGTTGTTGATCGCTGAACTGGTTAGTCTTAAAAACGTGTCTTTAGGTGAACTGGTTTCAGAAAGGATCGCCGCCTATCCTTCATCTGGTGAAATAAACATAAAATTAGCTGATCCTGACGCATCGATCGAGCGTGTGCTCGAGCACTACAAAGATATTGCAGAAAGTAAAGACTTTACTGATGGAATTAGTCTTGATTTTGGAACATGGCGTTTTAATTTGAGAAGATCGAATACGGAGCCTGTGGTGCGTTTGAATGTAGAATCACGAGGCAATATTCAATTGATGCAATCTAAAACATCTGAAGTATTGGACCTTTTAAATTTATCCAATTAAACCTAAAGTCAAAAATGTCTTTTAGTTTAGTTGCGTTTAGTACACCTGTAAATTTTAAGTTTTTATGGTTTAACGATATATGCTGAAACCATCAATTACTTCCCTCATCTCGTTATCATGGGATAACATGTCAACACATTAAAAGCAGTCGTGTACTGCTGATTTCACATCAAGACAGGAGTAGATATGTCTAAGCAACAAATCGGTGTTGTAGGTATGGCAGTAATGGGACGCAACTTGGCACTTAATATTGAGAGCCGCGGCTACACCGTTTCTGTCTTTAACCGCTCACGTGAGAAGACTGATAAAGTGATTGCTGAGAATCCAGGCAAGAAGCTTGCGCCGTTCTACACCGTTGAAGAGTTTGTTGATTCACTCGAAAAACCGCGTCGTATCCTTCTGATGGTACAAGCCGGTGAAGCAACAGATAAAACGATTGCTTCTCTGACTCCACACCTTGATAAGGGCGATATCCTGATCGATGGGGGGAATACTTTCTATAAAGATACCATCCGTCGCAATAAAGAGCTTTCAGATCAGGGTTTCAACTTCATCGGTACTGGTGTTTCTGGCGGCGAAGAGGGTGCACTGAAAGGCCCTTCAATCATGCCTGGTGGCCAGAAAGAAGCGTATGAGCTGGTTGCACCTATTCTTGATAAGATTGCTGCACGTGCGGAGGACGGTGAGGCTTGCGTCTCTTATATCGGTCCGGACGGTGCTGGTCATTACGTTAAGATGGTTCATAACGGTATCGAATACGGCGATATGCAGCTGATTGCCGAAGCCTATGCTCTGCTGAAAGGGGCGCTCGGCCTGAACAATGAAGAACTGGCTGAAACCTTTACTGAGTGGAATAACGGTGAACTGAGCAGTTATCTGATCGATATCACCAAGGACATTTTCACTAAGAAAGATGAAGAAGGTCACTACCTGGTCGATGTGATTCTTGATGAAGCAGCCAACAAAGGTACGGGTAAATGGACCAGCCAGAGTTCGCTGGATCTCGGTGAGCCGCTGTCGCTGATTACCGAATCTGTGTTTGCGCGCTATCTTTCTTCACTGAAGACTCAGCGTGTCGCTGCTTCAAAAGTTCTGAGCGGTCCTCAGGCTAACGCTTTTACCGGCGATAAAGCTGAATTCATTGAAAAAGTCCGTCGCGCTCTGTACCTGGGTAAAATCGTTTCTTATGCACAGGGCTTCTCACAGCTACGTGCAGCATCAGACGAGAACAACTGGGATCTGCAGTATGGTGAAATCGCGAAGATTTTCCGTGCTGGCTGTATTATCCGTGCGCAATTCCTGCAGAAAATTACGGATGCGTATGCAGAGAATGCAGGCATTGCTAACCTGCTGCTGGCGCCATACTTCAAAGATATTGCTGACCAGTACCAACAAGCGCTGCGTGATGTTGTGGCTTATGCCGTACAAAATGGTATTCCAACACCGACTTTCTCAGCCGCTATTGCCTACTACGATAGCTATCGTTCAGAGGTTCTGCCTGCTAATCTGATTCAGGCTCAACGTGATTATTTTGGTGCGCACACCTATAAGCGCATCGATAAAGATGGCGTTTTCCATACTGAATGGTTAGATTGATTTATAACGAAACCTCCCTTCTGGGAGGTTTCGTTTTTTAGTTCGCCTTTTTGCATATAACGCGATTGGAAACAGTCTATCCCGAGTTGAATTTTTATGAATGAAAATATTTCCACTAAAGGTAAAGGATCTGCAGCCCATGAAAATAATTCTGTTTCAAGCAATGAGCTTGACTTAATAGATGTTGTTTTTCAGCTGTGGCAAGGTAAGAAATTTATTGTCATTGGGATGATGACGGCGCTTATTATAGCAATAATATATGTGAGTGTGGTTAAGGAAAAATGGACATCGCAAGCTACAGTAACTTTACCCGCTGCAGGGCAGGTTGCTAACTACAATGCTGCTTTAGCTATTGTATATGCAGATACACCACAAGATAAACCTTCATTAAGTGGGTTACAAAATCAACTGTTTGGCCGATTCAGCGCTTCTCTAAATGCCTTGTCAGGCGCACTTGCCAACCTTGAAGAGCCTTTGTCGTTACGAGTAGAGCCCATCAAAGGAAGAGATGATGCACTCAATATCTCATTTGTTGGAAGCACGGCTAAAGAAGCACAATCACAACTTTCAAAATATATTGATAATGTTAATGCTGATGTTGTGAGAGATTATGGTGATGATATTAAGCGTAACCTTGGAGTGAAAACAAGGGAACTGACAAATACGCTCGATACCTATACTCAGGTTGCCATTAATCAAAAAGAGCACCGACTTGATGTAATCAAGCAGGCTCTCAAAGTTGCTCAGGCATCCAACGTCGATAAGCTGCAAGTCAATCAGGCAGAATTTCTCTCTGATGATACCTTATATTTACTGGGTACTGATGCACTGAATGCTATGGTGACAAACGAGAATTCTAAACCTCTTGATTATAGCAAAGAGTATTATGAAGCTCAGCGCGCTTTGCTGGCTGTGACGCATCTAAAAGTCGAGGTTGAAAACCTCCAATCCTATCGATACATTTCTCAAGCGGATCTTCCATTTAGGCGAGACAGTCCTAAAAAGGGCCTTATATTATTTCTTGCTATAATAGGCGGTGCAATTATTGGAGCATTGTTTGTTATTACACGTAATGCTTTTTACAGTTACAAGCAAAAATAATAAAGGCGATTGACGCATCTAAGAAATCTAAAATGATAGGTTGATATTGTAATTGTTAGAAAAAGCTCATTGTAAAATGAGCTTTTTTTTATTTTGATGGCATCAGGATTAAAAGATCTTTCGTAAAATCTGTGAGTAGGTGGTAAATCACCTCCACATCCTGAACATTTATTAAAAATTGTAGTTTTTACCTTATTGAACCAACAAATCCCCACTCCTCACCGACTTCTCTCCCGCCAGCCTCAACACCAACATCCCTGCAGTGGCAAATCTGGCCCAGTGACGGGCATAAAGTATCCCACCGAACTCCGCCACCAGTGGCGTGATATGGTCCGTTACCGGATCGACAATCTCCGCGACCACTTCACCTGGCCTGATAAGCGCACCCAGAGGTTTACGATGCAGAATCAGTCCCGACACCGGCGAGTGAACATATTCGCAACCCGCAAGCGGAGTAGGGGGATTTTTCAGCGCAGGCGACAGGGCGGATGTCCCTTCGATATGACGCTGTTTAATAATGCTGCTTTCATCAATGCTCGTTGCCACACCCGGAGCGCCGAGCCCGGTACCGCTCTCGTCAACGCCTACTACATCTTCGCCGCCGCTGGCGACCGACACCAGTTCATCACCGCCGATAACCGGTGCCGCGACCTCGACAGAAACGGCAGCCTCACTGGCGGTAATGTAGCCCGATTCCTGTAGCGCGCTGATAATCGCATCGGCATCCTGCTCCGCCTGCTCTGGTGACACGTCGCGCACGCCCCGAAGTTCAAGCGTCACAGGTAATAAGCCCTGCGGCATCGGAAACTGTTCGCCAAAGCGGTCAGCCAGCGTCAGCCAGGGTTCACAACAGGCTTCATCGAATGGCTCTCCGCCGGAAATTTGCGCCAGCAGTTGAACTTCACTGCCTAACCAGCGTGCCAGCGGTTCAACCTCCGGCCACGCATGAGGCGTGGTATACAGATGCGGCAGGGCTTCCCAGTCGCAATGCAGGTCGATCATTAAATCAGCCTGGCTGGCCATGCGCATCAGCGTGAAACGCTGTGCTTCAAGCTCCGTTTTGGGCACGGTATCACGGTAGTGGCGATCGATCGCATCGCGAATCAGCCGCTTGTTCTGGGTTTCGTTTGGCGTCAGGACAGTGGCCAGTTCATTAGCCAGCGACGCGCCAAGCGACGGAAACTTACGGTTAAAGTCTTGACCGGTCTGGGTATGAAATCGCCCTAAATGGGTGCCATGCCAGTGCTGGCTGAGCGCCAGAGGATTAGAAACCGGGATCAGTGTAAACGACGCTTTCAACCGTCCGGCGGACTCCAGGGTTTGCAAACGCTGTTTCAAAAACCACGCGACAGCCATGCCGGGTATTTCATCGCCATGCAAGGCTGCCTGGATATAAACCTGTCGCGTAGGGTCATCGCCAAAATGAAAACTGATGATTTCACGCTGGGTGCCGAGAGAGGCGCTTAACAAGGGGTGATGTTGTTGGTACATACCGTGTTAATGTCCTTTTGTCGGTTCAGGGCAGCAAGCGCTGCCCATAAAGTCATTGAGTATAGCCCTGCAGAGGCCGAAGGGCGAAAATGCCCTTCATGACCTTACTTTTGAATGGAAATGTCGGTCGAGAAATAGTGCTTCTGAATCTTATCAAAGGTGCCGTTTTTCTTGATTTCATCAAAGGCATTATCCAGCGCCGTTTTCAGCTCGGTGTCATCTTTGCGCAGGCCAATAGCCGTGCCTGGACCGATAATGGGGTCCTGAACAATCGGGCCTGCGAGCGCAAAATCTTTGCCCTGCGGCTGTTTCAGAAAACCATTGGCGGCCTGCGCGGCATCGGTAAAGACCGCGTCAAGGCGTCCGGCCACTAAATCGCTTTCCACCTGGGCCTGATCGCCGTAAGGCACCACGGTGACGCCATGCGGCTGCCATTTGGCGCGGGCATAACGTTCCTGCACCGTGCCCTGTTCTACACCAACCGTTTTCCCTTTGAGCGACTCTGGCGTCGGTAACAGGCCAGAACCTTTGCGTGCGATAAGCTGAGTGTGGGTATCGTAAAGCGGCTGGGTAAAGTCGATTTGCTTCAAACGCTCTTCTGTAATGCCCATGTCAGACAGGATGGCATCGAATTTACGGGCTTTGAGTGCCGGGATCATGCCGTCGAACTGACTTTCCACCCACACGCACTTCGCCTGCATCTGTGCACACAGGGCGTTGCCTAAGTCGATATCGAAACCCACCAGTTTGCCCTGCGGGGTTTTTGATTCGAAAGGCGGATAAGTGGGATCGACGGCGAAGCGGACCTGTTCGATTTTTGCCTGTGCGCCGAACGCACAACCGGCAAGCACGGCCAGTGCCAGCGCAGCGCGCAGGCGGGTTTTGAGGGTTTTCGTTGCCATAGTTAAGATCTTCTGTTGTCGTAATGTTGTATTACGCAGAGTACCTTTCGACCGGGATGATGGCAATTAGAGGATGATTTTCACAGTGTTAGCCCCACAAAGTGCACGGTAATCCTGGGTGTTCAGGATGACGGAGTGGTCCAGCACGCCCGCATTAAACGCAATCTCATCGTAACGTTCAAACAGCAGCGGATCGACAATCAGCAGTAAATCGGGATGAAAGCTGAATGGCGGAATAGCACCAAATACACAGCCGGTAAGACTGTCCACTTCCGCCGGTGAGGCGAGTGAGGCTCGGCGTCCACCCACTGCCGCAGCCACTTTGGACAGGTCCGCCTGCTGGTCGGCCGGCAACACCGCCAGCACATGCTGTTTAACCCCATTGCCTTTGACATGGCACACCAGCGCCTTTGCACCCTGACCGACATCGGTGCCGCGGAGTTGTGCGACGGCTTCACATTTGCCGCTGGGCTGATGGGCGACCAGCCGGTAACGTGCCTGATGTTGATCGAGCAGCGCGATCAATTTTTCATGGGTACTGAGCATCGGCTTTTCCGTTTTAATAAAAAAGGCGCCACCGCGCCTTTTTGTAACGCTGCTGTCCGCCCTAACGGAGGAGCAGCAGAGAGGACAATCTACTTATGACGGGCGCGCAGATTACTGATAATCGTGCTGAAGTCTAACGCCTGGTCCTGCAGGAGTACCAGCAGGTGATAGATCAGATCCGAGGCTTCATTGGTCAGCTCTTCACGATCGTTCACCGTCGCCGCCAGTGCGGTTTCCACGCCTTCTTCACCGACTTTCTGCGCGATGCGCTTGGTGCCACTGGCATAGAGTTTCGCGGTGTAAGAGCTGTCCGGATCGGCGCTTTTGCGTGACGCCAGCAGTTGTTCCAGCTGATAGAGGAACGTCCAGTCAGGGGCTGCAGGCGAGAAGCAACTGGACGTGCCAAGATGACAGGTTGGGCCAATCGGGTTCGCCAGCACCAGCAACGTGTCGTTGTCACAGTCCGGCGTAATGCTGACGACCTGCAAAAAGTGACCAGAGGTTTCACCTTTGGTCCACAGCCGGTTTTTGGTGCGTGAAAAAAACGTCACGTTACCGTCCTGCAGAGTTTTCTTCAGCGCATCCTGGTTCATATAACCGTGCATCAGAACTTCGCCAGATACGCTGTGCTGGACGATAACGGGCATCATGCCTTGGGTCTTTTCCCAGTCTAACCGGGACAACTGTTGTTCAGTTAACACGCGCGAATCTCCACACCGTTGTCGATCAGAAAGCGTTTCAGCTCGCCGATATTAATAATCTGTTTGTGAAACACCGATGCCGCAAGGGCACCGTCAACGTTGGCCTGTTCAAAGGCCTCAAGGAAGTGGGCCATGGTACCTGCGCCACCGGAGGCGATAAGCGGGACCTTGCACACTTCACGCATTGTCTTTAGCTGTACCAGGTCATAGCCATTGCGCACGCCGTCCTGGTTCATCATGTTCAGCACAATCTCACCTGCGCCAAGCTTCTGCACTTCCTGCACCCAGTCGCGCGTTTCCCATTGGGTAACGCGCGTCCGGGATTCATCGCCCGTGTACTGATTAACATGATATTTGCCGCTGGCATCATCGAACCAGGTATCAATGCCCACTACGATGCACTGCACGCCAAAGCGGTCGGCCAGCCGGGTGATCAAGGAAGGATCGGCCAGGGCAGGGGAGTTGATGGAGATTTTATCCGCACCAAACTCCAGAATCCGGGCTGCATCTTCCGGGGTTTTAATCCCGCCCGCCACGCAGAAAGGAATATCGATAACCTCAGCGACGCGCGAAACCCAGCTTTTATCCACTACACGGTCATCCGATGAGGCGGTGATATCATAAAATACCAGTTCGTCGGCCCCTTCTTCCGCATAGCGCTGGGCCAGCGGCACGATATCACCGATAATTTCGTGATTACGAAACTGAACGCCTTTCACCACCTGACCGTCACGCACATCAAGACAGGGAATTATCCGTTTTGCCAGCATGCTATTGCCTCCGAAACCGTAAATTTACCTTCCAGCAGCGCACGCCCGACAATCACGCCCTGAACGCCACTGCCGCGTAAGGCGGCAATATCACTGAGTTCACCAATACCGCCCGACGACTGAAACGCAATCTGCGGAAAGCGCGCGGTCACTTCTTTATACAGTTCCACATTCGAGCCGCTGAGCGTACCGTCGCGGGAAATATCCGTGCAGAGGACATGCCTGAGGCCAACGGGCTGAAACTGTTCGATCACCTCTTCCAGCGTCAGACCGGCCGCTTCCTGCCAGCCGCTGATGGCGATGTCTTTACGGTTCGCCGCATCAATACGGACGTCCAGCGCCAGCACGATGGCCTCGGGGCCAAATTCCTGAAACCAGGCTTTGACGTCCTCGGGCTGTTTAACGGCGGTTGAACCGACAACGACCCGGCTGGCGCCCGCATCCAGCAACGCTTTTACGTCATCCCGGGTGCGAATACCGCCGCCAACCTGCACGATCGCATTTACGCCGTTGAGCAGGTTTTTCAGTAAGGCAATCTGGCGTTTAGCCGGGTCTTTGGCACCGGTCAGGTCAACAAGGTGCAATACCGTTGCGCCCTGGCCTGCGTAGTCCTGCAACCGGGGCAGGGGATCGCTGCCGTAATCACGCTGTTGCGCATAATCACCCTGATGCAGGCGCACGACCTTGCCATCGATTAAATCTAATGCGGGGATAATCATTACATCTCCAGGAAGTTTTTCAGCAACTGTGCGCCCACTTTGCCAGAGCGTTCCGGGTGGAACTGCACGCCAAAGAAATTATCTTTCTGCACTGCGGCGGTAAAGGCCTGACCATAGTGACACTGGGCAATGGTGCTGGCGTTTACCGGCATGGCATAGCTGTGGACGAAGTAGAAATAGCTGCCTTCATCGATGCCGCGAAACAGATGATTTCCGGCCTGCGAGGTAATCTGGTTCCAGCCCATGTGCGGCAGCGGCAATCCCTGAGTATCCATCAGCGAAACCGGCTGGTCGATAATGCCCAGCGTCGGCACGCCGCCGTTCTCTTCGCTGTGGCTGCCCAGCAGTTGCATCCCCAGACAAATACCTAATACCGGTTGCGTACAGGCTTTGACCAGCTCAATAAGCTCGCGCTCTTCTAACTGATTCATGGCGGCCTGCGCCGTGCCTACGCCCGGCAGAAACAGCTTATCGGCGCGCAGCACCACGTCAGGATGGCGGCTGACCTCTGGTGCGTAGCCCAGACGTTCAACGGCCCACTTTACCGATGACAGGTTGGCACAGCCCGTATCCAGGATCACCACGTTCATTAGAGCACTCCTTTCGAGCTCGGCAGGGTATTTCCCTCAACGCGAATGGCCTGACGCAGCGTACGGCCAAAGGCTTTGAACAAGCTTTCCACACGGTGGTGGTCGTTTTTACCTTTCGTCTTCAGGTGCAGGGTGCTCATCATGGCGTAGGACAGCGAACGGAAGAAGTGTTCCACCATCTCCGTGCTGAGATCGCCCACGCGCTGGTAGCTGAATTCCGCTTTGAATTCGATATGCGGACGACCGGAAATATCCAGCGCGCAGCGCGCCAGGCATTCGTCCATTGGCAGCACAAAGCCAAACCGACCAATGCCGCGCTTATCGCCCAGGGCTTTCAGCAGTGCTTCACCCAGTGCCAGGCCGGTATCTTCAACCGTGTGGTGATCGTCGATGTACAGATCGCCTTTCACTTCGATGTTCATGCGAAAGCCGCCGTGTACGGCAATCTGATCCAGCATGTGGTCAAAGAACCCCACACCGGTATTGATTTTGCTACCGTCTTCACGGTCCAGCCAGACCTCGACGCGCACCTGGGTTTCTTTGGTGTTGCGCTGTACCAGTGCATAGCGATCGCGTTGTGTCAGCTGTTGCTGAATGGCTTTCCAGTCCTGACCTTCTGTGCCGTAGCGAATGCCCTGAATGCCCATGTTCTCGGCCAACTGAATATCGGTCTGACGATCGCCAATCACATAGCTTTGCGCGATGTCGAGTGCGCCCTCTGCCAGCCAGGCTTCCACCATTTTGGTTTTTGGCTTGCGGCAGTCGCAGTGATCGTCTGGCTTATGTGGGCAGATCAAAATGTCGCTAAAGCGAATGCCCTGCGAGTTCAGGATCTGCATCATCAGATTGTGCGGGCCATCAAAATCGGCCTGAGGAAAACTGTCCGTGCCCAGACCGTCCTGATTGGTGATCATCACCAGCTGATAGCCTGCGTCCTGAAGCGCCAGCAGCGCGGGCACCACATCCGGCTCAAATGCCAGCTTATCCATGCGATCCACCTGAAAATCCTGCGGAGGTTCAGAGATAATCGTGCCATCGCGGTCAATAAAAAGGGTCTTCTGACTCATGCTTACTCCAGAGATAAGGCTTGCAGCGCGGCGATCAGGCGTTCGCACTCTGTTCGGGTTCCCACAGAGATACGCAGGCAGCCTGCAAGGCCGGGATTCTTGTTTTGGTCACGCAAAATAATGCCCTGATCCCACAAGGTTTTAAAGACCCGCGGCGAGTCAGTAAAGCGCACCAAAATATAGTTGGTTTCGCTGGGAAAAACCTGCTCTACGGCGCGAATCTGTGGTAACTGCTCAAACAGCCAGCGGCGATTGGCATTCAGCTCTTCCACGTGCTGGCGCATCAGGGCAACGCCTTCTTCGCTCAGGGCCTGGCCCGCGACGTCGGCGACCGGTGTGGCAAGCGGATAGGGCGCAATCACTTTCATGAGCAAATCGATGACCGGCTTATTCGCCAGGGTAAAGCCACAGCGCAGGCCAGCCAGCGCAAAAGCTTTCGATAAGGTACGCAGAATCACCAGGTGCGGATAATCCTTTAACCAGCCCGCGAGCGTCGCCTGGGGGCAAAACTCAATATAGGCTTCGTCCGCGACGACCAGCGCTTTTCCGGCGGTCATCGCCAGCAACTGACGGATATCGTCCTGGTCGATCAAATTACCGGTGGGGTTATTTGGGCTGCACATGTAGACCACTTTCACACCGTCGAGCTGCTCGGCAATCGCGGGCAGGTTCAACTGCCAGTCTTTCAGCGCCGGAACGGTACGGTATTCAATGCCGATGGTTTCGGCACTGACGCTGTACATGCCATAGGTCGGTGGGCAGAAAAGAATGGCATCTTTCCCCGGCTCACAAAATGCACGCATCAGCAGTTCAATGCCTTCATCTGCACCACGGCTGACCAGCACCTGCTCTGGCGTGAGACCGGCATAGGCCGCATAACGCGTGATCACCTGTTTCGGCTGGCATTCCGGATAGCGATTCAGGGTTTGCTGCGACAGCTCAAAGGGCACCGGCAGCGGGAACTCGTTAGCGTTCAGCCAGACATCACCATTGCCGCCCAGACGACGGGCGGACTGATAGGGCGTCAGTGCCCGCACGTTAGCCCGTGCCAGCTGTTCAATATCCTGACTCATGCTTGCTCCTTGAGTGCGGCAACGCGCAACGTAACGGCATTTTTATGGGCATGCAGCTGTTCAGCCGCCGCCAGGGTTTCGATGGTCGCCGCCAGGTTCAGGAAGCCCTGCGGTGTCAGTTCCTGCACGGTCATGCGTTTCTGAAAGTCGGCCAGGCCCAGGCTGGAGCAGGTCGCGGTGTAGCCATAGGTGGGCAGCACGTGGTTGGTACCGGATGCATAGTCACCCGCTGATTCCGGCGACCAGTCTCCCAGAAAAACCGAACCGGCGCTGGTGATGTGTTCGACCAGGTCCCGTGGCGCGCGGGTTTGCAGAATCAGATGCTCCGGGCCATATCGGTTGGAAATGTCGAGGCACTGTTGCATATCCTGGGCCACGATCAGACGGCTGCTTTCCAGCGCCTGCCGGGCAGTCGCGGCGCGCGGCAACTGGGCCAGCTGTTCTTCAACCGCGTCAGCGACGCGCTCAGCCAGCGCCTGGGAAGGCGTCAGCAGAATCACCTGCGAATCGGGGCCGTGTTCCGCCTGTGACAGCAGGTCAGAGGCAACGAAAGCCGGCGTCGCACCTTCATCGGCAATCACCAGCACTTCCGACGGACCGGCGGGCATATCAATCGCCGCGCCATCAAGACGCTGGCTCACCTGACGTTTGGCCTCGGTCACCCAGGCATTGCCCGGGCCGAAAATTTTGTCCACCTTAGGAATGCTTTCCGTGCCAAAGGCCAGGGCGGCAATCGCCTGTGAACCACCGACCTGAAACACCTCTTCCACCCCGCAGAGCTGCGCTGCGTAGAGAATTTCATCCGCAATGGGCGGAGGCGAACACAGCACGACGCGACCGCAACCGGCAATGCGTGCAGGCGTCGCTAACATCAAGACGGTAGAGAACAGCGGGGCAGAACCGCCAGGAATATACAAACCGACGGATTGTACCGGGCGCGTCATTTGCTGACAGCGCACGCCGGGCTGCGTTTCCACATCCACCGGCGGTAAGATCTGCGCACGGTGAAAGGTTTCAATATTGCCAATGGCTACTGCCATCGCCTGCTTCAGTTCGTCACCAAGACGATCGCTGGCGGCCTGAATCTGCTGCGGTGTGACGCGCAGCGTTTTTACGTCGACCTTGTCAAAGCGCGCGCTGAATTCACGTAACGCCGCGTCACCCTCGTCTTTCACCCTGACCAACACATCGCGCACAATCTGACTGATGCTGTCAGATGAGGAGAGCGCGGGGCGCGCCAGCAGCGCCTGTTGCTCCTCGCGGCTGCACGCTTGCCAGTTCACGGGCGTCATGATTTTGCTCATCGCTTACTCCAGCATTTTTTCGATTGGCAACACCAGAATAGAACTGGCACCCAGCGCTTTGAGTTTTTCCATGGTTTCCCAGAACAGCGTCTCGCTGCTCACCATGTGCATCGCCACGCGACTGACATCGCCCGCCAGCGGCAGGACCGTCGGGCGTTCGGCACCCGGCAACAGGCTGATCACGTCTTCCAGACGCTCGCTTGGCGCATGTAACATGATGTATTTCGATTCACGCGCTTTGATCACGCCCTGAATGCGGGTCATCATTTTATCGATCAGCTCCTGCTTGGCGGCTGGCATCTCGCCGTCGCGCTGAATCAGCACGGCTTTTGAGCGATAAATGACTTCGACTTCGCGCAGGCCGTTCGCTTCCAGCGTCGCGCCGGTGGAGACCAGGTCGCAGATCGCGTCGGCCAGACCGGCACGCGGTGCCACTTCTACCGAGCCGTTTAATAAACAGGATTTAAAGCTGACGCCTTGCTTGTCGAGATACTGTTTTAACAGGTGAGGATAGGAGGTGGCGATACGGGCATTGTTCAGGCCCTGCGGGCCGCTGTACGCGTCGTCAACCGGCATGGCCAGTGACAGGCGGCAACCGCCAAAATCCAGGCGACGCAGCGTGAAATAACGCGGGTCTTCGCCCTGCGCGCGGCGGTTCAGCATCTCTTCTTCCAGCACGTTCTCGCCGATAATGCCCAGATCCACTACGCCGTCCATTACCAGTCCCGGAATATCGTCATCGCGCACCCGCAGGATATCAATAGGCATATTTTCCGCAAAGGCGATCAGACGCTGTTGCTGAAGATTAATTTTGATACCACAGCGTGCCAGCAGCTCGCGTGAATCATCGCTTAATCGACCTGATTTCTGCATAGCTATGCGTAAACGGCTATTGTCTAACATCGTTCCTGTCCCCTTGATTGACCTGTCCTGAATGATTGATTTGCGTCAGCCCATAAAAAAACCCCCGGAAGACGATCTTCCGGGGGTTCTCTTGCGTTCGCACCACTGGAAGATCCTAGACGTCTTCCAGCACACATCGCCTGAAAGACTAGTCAGGGTGATGGTGGTGATGATGGTTGAACTGAACGCGTGTCATAAAATTCTCGATAATGAAAAGTTATTCATTTGTGTGGAATTAACCTAACGAAGATAGTTGAAATTGGCAACTCTTTTTTAATGTTGTTATTCGCAAAGCGCCGAAACACTTTGAACTGGTTTGCAACTCAGCGGAGGCTTAAGATGAGAACATCTTGAAGTCTGCAGCAGGAGACAAAATGAAAAAGGTCGCAATAGTAGGACTGGGCTGGCTGGGCATGCCGTTAGCTACGGCGTTAACCGCCAGAGGCTGGCAGGTCACCGGCAGTAAAACCACGCCGGATGGCGTTGAGGCGGCCCGTCGCTGCGGTATCGACGCGTTTCAACTGGAACTGACGCCCGACCTTATCTGCGATGCTGAAGATCTGGACGTGCTGTTCGACGTTGACGCGCTGGTCGTCACCTTGCCCGCCAGCCGCACGGCAGAGGGCGGGGACGCTTACGTACAGGCGGTGCAAAACGTGATAGACACGGCGCTGGCCCGTAACGTACCGCGTATTATCTTTACCAGCTCGACGTCCGTCTATGGCGGCAGCTCAGGCATCAAAACCGAAAAAAGCGCCCTGCAACCGGAAACCACAGCGGGCAAAACGCTGGTGGAGCTGGAAAACTGGCTGCATGATTTACCTGGCACCAGCGTGGATATCCTGCGTCTGGCAGGGCTGGTGGGGCCAAAGCGTCATCCGGGACGTTTCCTGTCCGGTAAGCTGGCGCTGCCCAACGGTTCACATGGTGTCAATTTGGTTCACCTTGATGATGTGGTTGAGGCCATCCTGTTGCTGTTACAAACGCCTAAAGGCGGGCGCACGTTCAACCTGTGCTCTCTGAAACATCCGTCTCGTGCGCAGTTCTACCCCGGCGTCTCACGCCAGTTGGGCATGACGCCACCGACCTTTGCGCCTGAAGCCGGTGACGACAGCGGTAAGCTAATAGACGGTTCGCGGATTTGTCACGAGCTGGGTTTTGAGTACCGCTACGATGATCCGCAAAAAATGCCTCTGGAATAAGCCCGGTTTTCCCCTCGCCGGGCAAGGAATGTAGAAACCGGCTGTCAGACGCCGAGCCTGTCGCGCAGCGCATACCAGGCTGCGCCCATTGCCGTCAGCGGCACTTTAAACCGCCGTCCGCCAGGGAAGGGCAGATGAGGCAGTCTGGCGAAAGCGTCAAAGCGTTCCGCATCGCCACGCAGCACTTCGCTGATCAGTTTGCCGGAAAGATGGGTTGCGGTGACGCCATGACCGCTGTCGCCCTGCATAAAATAGACATTGTTTTCCAGCCGACCAAACTGCGGCATACGTGACATCGTCAGCAGAAAATTGCCGCTCCAGGCGAAATCGAGTTTCACGTTATGTAACTGCGGAAAGGTGCGCAGCATCTTAGGGCGGATTATTTTCTCTACGTCGGCGGGTTCCCGCGCGCCGTAAATCACCCCGCCGCCGTAGAGCAGGCGGTTGTCAGCGCTCAGGCGAAAGTAATCCAGCAGATAATTACAGTCCTCTACCGAATAATTATTGGGTAACAGCGCCAGGGCCTGATCGCGGGACAGCGGTTCGGTGGCAATAATCTGCGAGCCGCAGGGCATACTTTTTCGGCTCAGGCGCGGCTCCAGTTCGGAAGGTAAATAGGCATTACCCGCAAAAATCAGGAAGGTGGCGCTGACTTCCCCCTGAGTGGTTTTCACCCGATTAGGTGAGCCATAGTTGACGCTTAACGCGGCGGACTGCTCATAAATGCGCCCGCCGTGACGGCGAATCGCTTCGGCTTCGCCCAGTGCCAGGTTGAGGGGATGCAAATGTGCCCCACGTTTATCGAGCAAACCGCCGACATAGCGTTCACTTGCCACTTCGCGCCGAATCCCACGTTCATCCAGCAGTTCAAGCTCATGATTACCATAGCGCGCCCATGCTGCTTTTTGCCTGGCCAGGTGCGCCATCTGACGGGCATTAAAGGCAGCAAAAATCCCGCCAGGCCGATAGTCGCAGGTAATCGCGTAACGATCGATGCGGTCACGGATGATATCACCGCCTTCAAACATCATGCTGCCCAGCATTTTCGCGGTATCTTTGCCGTAACGTTGCTCAATCACATCCACATCACGGCTGTAAGAGTTGACCGCCTGGCCGCCGTTACGGCCGCTGGCACCAAAGCCGACCCGTGACGCTTCAAGCAGGACCACATCGTAGCCGGCCTCGGTTAAAAACAGCCCGGCGGATAATCCGGTAAACCCCGCGCCAATGATGCAAACGTCACACTGAACGCTCTCCTGTAATACCGGCCAGGGCGCATGTGGATTCCTTGTCGCAGTGTAGTAATTTTCCACATAATTCATACTAAGCTCCTTGGCTGTCGACCCGGGTTAAAAATTAGCGGGCGTATGGGCGCTGACGATGCGACAAGGCACATCGGCAGGGTTGGTAAAACTGTGTGGCAGGCCCGTATCGATGACATAACTCTCACCGGCAGAGAGGTGAAATTGCTGACCGTTTATCTCCAGTACAATCTGACCTTCCAGCAGCGTGCCGGTTTCTTCACCCGCGTGACGTAACTTTTCCCCGGTACTGGCATCGGGTTGATACGTCTCCAGCAGCATGCCCAGGGCTCGCCGGGTGGTGCCGTTATCAATCAGCTTCAGTGAAACGCCCTGGCTGCCGATCTCCAGCAGATCCCCGGCGCGCACTACCACTTTTGGCCCATCCTGCCCCTTCGGCTCAGAGAAAAACTCCGACAGCGACAGGCCATAGACTTTTAACAGCTTTTGCAGCGTACTGACCGCCGGGCTGACCTTGTCCTGTTCAATGGTGCTGATCGCGCTGTGGGTAAGACCAGCCAGTTCAGCAACGCGCCGTTGGGATAAGCCCATCGCCTGGCGAATCTGCGACAGGCGTCGCCCGGGAGCCTGGGTCGCATCGCTCATTGTTGCTTTTCCCGTTTGTAGAGATGCGCGGCCTGAATAAAGCCGTTAAACAGCTGAAAGGAAGGCGTCGCGGGTTTCAACTGCCACTCTGGATGCCACTGCACGGCCAGCGCGAAAGGATGTCTGGCCAGGCTTATGGCCTCAATCAGTCCGTCCGGCGATCGGGCTTCAATGCGCAGCTGAGGCCCGGCTTCACGAATGCCTTGATGATGCACCGAGTTTACGCTTAACGGCGCAGTACCCAGCAGCGCGGCCAGTAATCCGCCGGGTTCAATATTGACGTCGTGAGCGGGTGCGTACTGCTGGGGGAGCGGGGCGGCATCATCATCGTGATGGCGCTGAAACTGGGGATGCTGATTAAGGTGACGATAAAGTGCACCGCCGTTAGCCACCACCAGCTCCTGCATGCCGCGGCAAATGCCAAATAACGGCAGCTGTTTGCCCACGGCGTGCGTAATCAGGTTAAAGGCCAGACGATCCCGTCCTGCATCTGCGTCCGGTTCCTCGCCTTCTTCACCATACAGCCAGGGTTCAAGGTTGCTTGGGCTGCCGGTCAGTAAGATGCCGTCCAGTGCAGCCATAGCGTTTTCTAATAGATGCGGGGCAGCCATAAGCTGATGAGGCAGAGCGAGCGGCGCGCCACCGGCGATAACGACGGCATCAAGATATTTATTATGCACCGACTGGACAGGATGGCCCTGATGATGAGTCTGGCACATCACTACGCCAATCAACGGCTTGTCAAAAATAATGCCCATGCTTCCCCCTCAACAGCTGTTCAAAATATTTGACGAAAAGGGCATAACTGACGGTTAAGTGTGCAATATTTTGTCAATCTAGCAACCCATCGCTGAATCTTCAAACAGATTTGTTACATTTGCACACTTTTTGTGTTAGCGCTATGTTAGAGGTGTGGCCGTTTTTTTGAGCATTACGCACTCCCATTTTGTGGTTAAAGGCGGATGAAATCATGACTAACCTGGTAGAAGTAGAAGACTTCACGTTGCACAGTGAAGAGAGACGAACCAGCGCGTTCCAGCAAGAGGTGAAAAACTGGCTGGAGCGCCACCCTGAAACGCAGTACGTTGATATTTTACTGAATGATTTAAATGGTGTTTTTCGTGGTAAGCGCATCCCGGTTTCCGCGTTAGCGAAGCTGGAGAAAGGCTGCTACTTCCCCGCTTCTGTGTTTGCCATGGATATTCTTGGCAACACCGTTGAAGACGCCGGGCTGGGACAGTCTCTCGGCGAGCCCGATAATCTTTGCCTCCCCATTCCGGATACGCTCGTTCCCTCTGCCGCCGATCCGCAACACATTGCACAACTGCTGTTAACCATGTGCAACCAAGATGGCACTCCCTTTGACGTTGAACCCCGAAATGTCCTGAACCGGCTGTGGCAACAGCTGCGTAACCGAGGGCTTTTTCCGGTGGTAGCGGTAGAGCTGGAGTTCTATCTGGTCGATAAAAAACGCGATGCCGAAGGCTTTATTCAGCCGCCCTGTGCACCGGGCAGCGACGAGCGCAATATGCAGAGCCAGGTCTATTCTCTGGACAACCTTGATCACTTCTCCGATGTACTACGGGATATCGACACGCTGGCCCGCCTGCAGGGGATTCCAGCCGACGGCGCGCTGGCAGAAGCCTCGCCTGGGCAGTTTGAAATCAACCTGCACCATACACGGGACGTACTGAGCGCCTGCGACCACGCCATTCAGCTTAAGCGCCTCATTCGTCAGGTGGCTGAAAATCACGGCATGACGGCGACCTTCATGGCGAAGCCCTATGAGGACTATGCAGGCAGTGGCATGCACGTGCATATCAGTATGCTGGATGCGGCCGACCATAATGCCTTTGCCTGCGACGACGGCAGCGACTCACCGCTGCTGAAGCGCACCCTGGCCGGCATGATTGATTTAATGCCGGCTTCCATGGCGCTACTGGCACCAAACGTGAATGCCTACCGCCGTTTTGTACCGGAAGCCTATGTGCCGTTACAGGCATCCTGGGGCCATAACAACCGCACGGTTGCGCTGCGCATCCCCTGTGGCGATATAGAAAGTCGTCGTATTGAGTATCGGGTTGCCGGGGCGGATGCGAATCCGTATCTGGTGATGTCAGCGATTTTAGCCGGGATGTTGCACGGTCTTGATACGCCGCTCTCCTTACCGCAGCCGGTAAAAGGTAACGGTCATGAGGCGGAAGGGCTGGCATTACCGATACGGCAAAGTGATGCCCTTTATGAATTTGAAAACAGCAACCCTTTACAAAAGTTACTGGGTGAGAAGTTTGCCAAAGTGTGGTTTAGCTGTAAAAATTATGAACTAATGCAGTTCGAAAGGTTAATCACTTCCACGGAAATTGATTGGATGTTAAAGAACGCCTGATTAATATTTTGCATTCTATGCGACAACGTCTTGAAATAATGCGTTGGGTTGGGGCAAAATACGCCCCCTGCAAATTCAGAACATAACCGACGCTCACCGCGCCGGTTATTTTTTTGCACGTTATCACAGAGTGAATTTTCGCTGACACAACCGAGGCCGGGCGCGTACCCGGATAGATAAACACTGAAAACACGCATTGGCGTGAGATAGAGGATGTAAAGATGGGGATGTTTAATACTCTACCGGCTCAGGCTGGTACACGTTTTCGTGACGACTACGGCGCCGCGCTTGCCGCAAACCTTACTCCCTGTCGCTTAATGCGCAGTATCCTTGTGAGTCAACCCAGTCAGGTTGCTGCGCAAGGAGGACTGAAGCATGTCGCTTAATACCTCTGCTGCACCACAACGTGCTCAACTGAAAAAAACGCTGACGTTACTGCCGGTTGTCATGATGGGCTTAGCCTACATGCAGCCGATGACCCTGTTTGATACCTTTGGGATTGTCTCGGGTTTGACCGACGGTCACGTTGCCACCGCTTATGCTTTCGCCCTGATTGCGATTCTGTTCACTGCCGTGAGTTACGGTAAGCTGGTACGCCGCTTCCCATCTGCGGGCTCCGCTTATACCTACGCTCAAAAGGCAATCAGTCCGCATGTCGGCTTTATGGTGGGCTGGTCATCGCTGCTGGACTATTTGTTCATGCCGATGATTAACATCCTGCTGGCAAAAAACTATTTTGAAACCCTGGTGCCAGGTATCCCGTCGTGGATTTTCGTGGTGCTGTTGGTCGGGTTTATGACGCTGTCCAACCTTAAGGGCATCAAAACCGTTGCCAACTTCAACAGCGTGATTGTGATCCTGCAGGTTGTGGTGATGGTCGGGATTACGGCCATGGTGATTTACGGTGTGGCGCACGGTGAAGGCGCGGGAACCGTGGTCAGCAGCAAGCCGTTCTGGTCGGAGAACGCCCATGTGGTGCCGATGATTACGGGGGCGACCATTCTGTGTTTCTCGTTCCTGGGCTTTGACGGCATCAGCTCGCTGTCGGAAGAAACCAAAGATGCAGAACGCACCATTCCGCGTGCGATTTTCCTGACCGCGCTGATTGGTGGCCTGATGTTTATCGTGGCGTCCTACTTCCTGCAGCTGTACTTCCCGGACATCTCGCGCTTTAAAGAGCCGGACTCCTCACAGCCTGAAATCATGCTGTACGTGGCGGGTAAAGCGTTGCAGGTCGGTATCCTGGTCTTCTCTGTGGTCACGGTACTGGCTTCCGGTATGGCGGCACACGCGGGTGTTTCACGTCTGATGTATGTGATGGGCCGTGATGGTGTCTTCCCGGAGCGTTTCTTCGGTTATATCCATCCAAAATGGCGCACGCCGTCCCTGAACGTGATTCTGGTCGGTGCCGTGGCGCTGATGGCGATTAACTTTGACCTGGTCACCGCCACCGCGCTGATTAACTTTGGTGCGCTGGTGGCCTTTACCTTCGTGAACCTGTCGGTGATCGCGCAGTACTGGGTACGTGAAAAACGTAACAAAACCCTTAACGATCACTTCCAGTATCTGGTTCTGCCGATGCTGGGCGCGCTGACCGTGGGTGCGCTGTGGGTAAACCTGGAGCAAAGCTCAATGGTGCTGGGCCTGATCTGGGCTGCCATTGGTATTATTTATCTGGCGTTTGTGACCCGCAGTTTCCGCAATCCTGTTCCGCAGTTTAGCGAAGAAGTGTAAGACCCTGGCCCTGTTCTGTTCCCGATGACGGGAGCAGAGCAGGGCAGCCTCCATTCAGTTTTCCCGCGCGATCACCAATTCCCAGCTCCCCGTACTCAACGCTTCGCGTCCCGTCGCATTCAGCTGACTGTCGGTAATAATGACATCGAACGTCTCCAGCGGTAAGGCCAGCCAGGTGGCGATTTTGTCGTATTTAGAGCTGTCACTGAGCAGCACGCGTTTGCTGCTGACGTCACATACCGCCTGCTTCACCGCCACTTTATCTTCGTCCGGCGTAAACAATCCACGCAGTCCCCAACTTGAGGTGGAAACAAACGCAATATCGATTGCCAACTGGCGCAGGCTGCGCGCTGCCGCATCGCCAATGCAGGAACGATTATCGCGACATACTGTGCCGCCAGTATGAATGACCCGGCAACGACTTGTCTCCATCAGCAAATTGGTCACCATAAAATCATTGGTCACCACTAACAAATCGTCCCGCTCGGCGATTTCCCGTGCCAGTGCCAGCGTAGTGGTGCCGGCATCCAGATAAATACAGCTGTTGCGCGGAATATGCTGGGCCGCCAGTCGTCCTATCGCCTTCTTCTGCTCATTGAACAGGGCCGTCTTGGTCAGATGCGAGGGTTCACTGGCCAGCCGGTTAGCGGAACGCACGCCACCCGACACCGACAGCACCGCGCCTTGCTCTTCCAGCTTTTGCACATCGCGGCGAATGGTCATATGTGACACGCCAAACCGCTCCGTGAGCTCGGCAATGCTCATGACGCCGCGCTCTGCCACCAGAGCCAGGATCTGTTGATGACGCTCAACGGGGATCATAACTACCTCGATTTATCATTTTTTCACATTGTAGAGCATCGGCTCACGAAGACACACGGAAATTTTAACGCGGTTTCCCCCGCTGAACCGGCTGTTAAAGGCAGTGAACAGTCGGGGCCGGCGCATTTCCAGTGTGAATAAATGTTTAACATCGATCCATTTTCGTTAATTTATGTGAATTAAGGCACGTTTTTGTGCGCACTTTATTGGCACTATTAACAACAGAAATCAAAAATTCACTTAATTTAACAACGGAGGCCACCGATGCCAGTTTCACAAGTCTGTGTCATAGGCTTAGGTTCAATGGGAATGGGCGCGGCGCAGTCGTGTATCCGGGCAGGGCTGTCAACGTGGGGCGTCGATCTGAATCCGCAGGCGCTGGAGACACTGCGTCAGGCTGGCGCGCGCGATGCGCAGACCTCAGCGCATGCGTTTGCTGAGCAGCTTGATGCCGTGCTGCTGCTGGTGGTCAACGCGAAGCAGGTTAACGCCATCCTGTTTGGCGAAGAGGGACTGGCTGCCAGGCTTCGACCCGGCACGGTGGTCATGGTCTCCTCAACCCTGTCCGCGCAGGATGCAAAGCAAATCGAACAAGGGCTGGCTGACCATCAACTGTTGATGCTGGACGCGCCGGTGTCAGGCGGTGCCGCCAAAGCCGCGACAGGCGACATGACCGTCATGGCGTCAGGCAGCGATGCGGCGTTTGCGGCGTTGCAGCCGGTGCTGGACGCGGTGGCGGCGAAGGTTTACCGCGTCGGGAGCGAAATCGGTCAGGGTTCCACGGTCAAGATCATTCATCAGCTTCTGGCTGGCGTGCATATTGCCGTCGGGGCTGAAGCGATGGCGCTGGCCGCCCGCGCCGGGATTCCGCTGGATACGATGTATGAGGTGGTCACCAATGCCGCAGGCAATTCATGGATGTTTGAAAACCGCATGCGCCACGTTGTTGACGGCGATTACCGCCCAACCTCAGCCGTCGACATCTTTGTGAAAGACCTGAATCTGGTCGCCGACACTGCGCAAGCTCTGCATTTCCCACTGCCGCTGGCGTCCACCGCACTCACTATGTTCACCGAAGCCAGCAATGCCGGTTTTGGGCGCGAGGATGACAGCGCGGTCATTAAAATCTTCAGCGGGATTACGCTGCCGCAGCGCCAGGAGAAAGCATGATACGTTTAGGTGTGATTGCCGATGACTTTACCGGCGCAACCGACATTGCCAGCTTTCTGGTGCAAAACGGCCTGTCCACGATTCAGTTTAACGGCATCCCTCAGGAGGACGCGCCGTCTGATGCGCAGGCCATTGTGATCAGCCTTAAGTCACGTTCCTGTCCGGCTGATCAGGCGGTGGCACTGTCGCTCAGCGCGCTGCGCTGGCTGCAACAGCAAGGCTGTGAACGTTTTTATTTCAAATACTGTTCCACCTTCGACAGCACGCGCGGCGGCAATATTGGCCCGGTCACCGATGCGCTGCTGGCTGAGCTGAATGAGACGCAAACGATAATCTGTCCGGCCCTGCCGGTGAACGGTCGCACCGTCTATCAGGGCTATCTGTTTGTCGGTGAACAGCTGCTGTCCGACTCCGGCATGCGTCATCATCCGGTCACGCCAATGACTGACAGCAATCTGCTACGGCTGATGGAAAGTCAGAGTAAGGGAAAAGCCGGTCTCATTTCTGCCGCCACCGTGGATCAGGGGGCCATGGCGATAAAGCAGCAGCTGGATCAACTGCGTGAGCAGGGCGTTAACTATGTGGTGATTGACACGCTCAGTGAGCAGCATCTGTTGGCACAGGGCCAGGCGCTGCAGGACAGGCGGCTGGTCACCGGTGGCTCCGGGCTGGCGATTGGCCTGGCACGTCAGTGGTCAGGCGACAGCGGCGATAAACGTCAGGCGCAGCGTGCCGGTTATCCGCAGGGTGAGCGGGCCGTCGTGCTGTCCGGCTCCTGTTCACAGATGACTCATCGCCAGGTCACGGCCTATCAACAGCAGGCACCAGCCCAGGCAATCAGCGTCGAGCGTTGTCTCAGTGATGAACATTACGCACAGGTGCTTTGTGACTGGGTCGCAGAAAATAGCGATGGACCGCTGGCCCCGATGTTATTTGCCACCGCTGAGGCCCAACAGCTGCAGTCGATCCAACAGCAATATGGCGCGCAGCGCAGTAGTGAAGCGGTAGAGCAGCTGTTTGCGCAGGTGGCCCGGGAACTGCAATCCCGCGGCTGGCAGCGTTTTATTGTCGCGGGCGGCGAAACCTCGGGCGTGGTCGCCCAAAGCCTGGGCGTCACCGCGTTTCATATTGGCCCGGTGATCTCGCCAGGTGTTCCCTGGGTCAGAGATATACAGCAGCCGCTGTCGCTGGCGCTCAAATCCGGTAATTTTGGCGACGAGCACTTTTTCCGTCGCGCGCAAACGGAGTTTCCCCATGACTGAACAACAGGCCCGTGAAGAGATGGTCAAACTCGGTGCGTCGTTCTTCCAGCGCGGTTATGCCACCGGGTCAGCCGGCAACCTTTCCCTGCTGCTGGACGACGGCAATCTGCTGGCAACGCCCACCGGCTCCTGCCTGGGAGCGCTGGATGCCAGCCGTCTGTCAACGGTCACGTTACAGGGGGAATGGCTTGCCGGGGATAAACCCTCAAAAGAAATCGCCTTTCACCGGGCGCTCTACCTGAACAATCCAGACTGCCAGGCGGTCGTTCATCTGCACAGCCACTACCTGACCGCGCTGTCGTGCCTGCAAAATCTGGACAGCCAGAACTGCATCCGCCCGTTCACGCCCTACGTGGTGATGCGGGTTGGCGATGTGCCGGTTGTGCCTTACTACAAACCCGGCGACGTGCGACTGGCGGAAGATCTGGCACAGCTGGCACCGCGCTATCGTGCGTTTTTGCTGGCTAACCATGGCCCGGTCGTGATGGGTAAATCTCTGCAGGAAGCCGCGGACAATACCGAAGAACTGGAAGAGACCGCGCGCCTGATCTTTACTCTGGGCGATCGGGCCATCCGCTATCTCAGCGCTGACGACGTCGCCGAACTCAGGAGCCGATAATGCCAAAGTTTGCAGCCAACCTGTCTACCCAGTTCAATGAGGTGCCGTTCCTGCAGCGCTTTGCCGCCGCCGCACAGGCCGGATTTGAGGCGGTGGAGTTTCTGTTCCCTTATGATTATTCGGCTGAGCAGCTAAAACCGCTGCTGGATGACAACGGCCTAAAGCTGGTGCTGTTCAATACGGCACCGGGCAACGTTGCGGCTGGCGAATGGGGCGTCAGCGCTATCCCAGGCCGGGAAGCGGAGGCACGGGCCGATATCGACAGCGCACTGGCCTACGCGCTGGCGCTTGACTGTCCCCAGGTGCATATCATGGCGGCCACCGTACCGCCGGGTGCGGATCGCCAGCAGTACGTTGATACCTTTGTCAGCAATATGCGTTACGCCGCTGAACGCTTCGCACCCCATAACATCAGGCTATTAATCGAAGCGTTAAATCCCACGACGAAACCGCGCTATCTGTATGCCAGCCAGTATCAGACGCTGGAGATGGTCGACCTGATCGACCGCCCCAACGTGTTTACCCAGCTTGATCTGTTCCATGCCCAGATCGTGGACGGCAACCTCAGCCATCTGATTCGCCATTACGCGGGACGTTACCGCCACGTGCAGATTGCCGCGGCCCCCGACCGCCATGAACCGGACGAAGGGGAGATCAATTATCCCTGGCTGTTCCGCTTACTGGATGAGGTGGGATATGACGGCTGGATCGGCTGTGAGTATATCCCGCGCGGGGACACCGTTCAGGGGCTGAACTGGTTCTCGCCCTGGGCAAAAAACTCCTAAGGCATTGATAAACATCACACCGGTGTGTCAGCACCGGTGCAGTTCTGGTCGTCTTTTATCCGCACCAGCATCAGGTTGAGCTGTAACCAAAAATCCTAAAAAAGATAATTTACTCTGAGGTTTACCATGACGACTGCGTTGCTGTTAGCCATCGCGACCGCCAGCATTGTGATTCTGCTGCTGCTGGTCATCAAAGCCAAAGTGCACCCCTTTGTCGCGCTACTGATTGTCAGCCTGCTGGTGGCGATAGCGACCGGTATCCCGGCTGAAAAAATCATGGAGACGATTATCAGCGGCATGGGCGGGCTGCTGGGCCATATCACCATTATTATTGTGCTGGGTGCCATGCTCGGGGCCATTATCGAAGCCTCCGGCGGAGCGGAGTCGCTGGCCCAGCGCTTCAGTAAAGCCCTGGGCCTGAAACGGACCGTTGCCGCCCTGACTATGGCGGCGTTTATTCTGGGCATCCCGGTCTTTTTTGAAGTGGGCTTTATTATCGTTATCCCGTTGATCTACGGCTTTACCAAGGTGGCTCGGGTTTCCCCCTTAAAGTTTGGCCTGCCGATGGCCGGGGTGATGTTAACGGTGCATGTGGCATTGCCCACCCATCCGGGTGCGGCGGCGGCGGCAGCGATTTTGCACACCGATATGGGCTGGCTGATGCTGCTGGGGATTCTTATCTCTGTCCCGGTTGGTATTTTAGGGTATTACGTCGCCCGGGTGATGAATCGCCGTCAGTATCATCTGTCAGTCGAGGTGCTGGAACAGTTACAGATGGCGAAGCCTGAAGGTGCCATCAAGAAAAATGAGCCGGCCCCACCGGGCGCATTGACCATCTGTGGCCTGATCGTGATTCCCATTGTTTTAATTGTGCTGGGCACGTTGTCGCACTCACTGCTGGCGCCAGACAGCCAGCTGGGGAAAGTGATGACGGTCATTGGCACGCCGCCTGTTGCGCTGTTGATTGCATTAGGGCTGGCTGCCTGGCTACTGGGCATCCGCCGTGGCTGGAGCAAAGATAAGCTGGAAGACCTGACCGGACGGGCGATTCCGGGATCGGCCAGCGTGATTCTGGTTGCGGGCGCAGGGGGCGCTTTTGGTAAGGTGCTGGTTGAGTCTGGCGTAGGTAAAGCGCTGGCCCTGGCGCTGGAAACACTGCACCTGCCGTTAATCCCTGCCGCCTTTATTCTGTCACTGGCGTTGCGCGCCTCTCAGGGATCGGCCACCGTCGCGATTCTCACCACCAGTGGCTTACTGACGCAGGCCGTCGGCGGCATTGATGATGTGCATCGGGTGCTGGTGACGCTGGCAATTTGTTTCGGCGGGCTTGGGCTGTCTCACGTTAACGATGCGGGGTTCTGGGTGGTGACCCGCTATCTGGGCCTGTCGGTGGCAGATGGGTTAAAAACCTGGACGGTACTGACGACCCTGATGGGGCTGTGCGGTTTTGCTCTGACCTGGGCACTCTGGTGGGTGATCTGATGCGTTGGCCGGGAAAGGCGATTGGCTTTCCCCGGCCAGTCTGAGCGTCAGGACACCAGTTCCTGCGCATACCGATACAGCGCTTTCAACTGTGCCACTTTTTCCTGGTCGCTTTCATGCAGGCTGGCCAGGGATTCCAGCTCCATCAGGAAGGACTGCACCTTCTCCGGGTTCAGCACCTCGCGTCGATGCTGCAGCCAGCGCTGCTGCTCGGCATCATCCAGCGTGCCCGGAAAATTACGTGCCCGGTAGCGAAACAGCAGCTTAGCCACGCGTGGGCTGTCAAACGTCAGGTCCAGCGCGGGCAGATTCGCCGGTGCTGTCTGGCGAATAATGTTCATGCCCGCCCGATCGGCATCGCTAAAGAAACCATCATAGAGCTGAGTGTCGACATCATCCGACGGCGTGAAGGGGTCTGCATCGGCAAAGATCGCCACCAGTTTTTCACGCACCTCGGGATGTTGCCGCAGCGTCGCCAGGTTATCCAGGCTGAACTGACGATCGATACCCAAACGCTCGGCATCTTCAGGTCGCAGGGTATTCGCCGGTGCCAGCACGGGACACTTATTGATATGTACCAGCTTAACGGGAACGGCTGCCAGATCGCCGAGATCGCTTTTGCGCGTATACAGACGCGCGCGCAGGCTGTCGGCATCCAGCGCCAGTAGCGGCGTGATGTCCCCGGCCAGATCCACCACGATGAGCGCATTACGGTTGTCGGGATGCCAGGCGAGCGGCACCACCCAACTGGTATTGCCGCGCGCCGCGCCAAACATACCGGAAACGTGCACCAGCGGTTTCATTTGGGGGATGTCGACCAGCTGAATGAGTTTGTTTTTGTTGCGATGCGTAAACAAAAACTCAAACAGTTTGGGCTGTTTCTCTTTAACCAGTTTTGCCATGGCAAGTGTGGCGTACACATCTGACATCGCATCATGGGCGTTTTCATGGGCCACGCCGTTGGCTTTGGTCAGGTGCTCCAGCCGGAAGCTGGGAAAGCCGTCTTCATTTTCTGGCCAGTTAATGCCTTCGGGCCGCAGCGCATAGCAGGCGCGCATCACGTCCAGTAAATCCCAACGGGAGTTACCGTTCTGCCAGCTCCAGCCATAGGGATCGTAGAAGTTGCGGTAAAAAATATTCCGCGTCACCTCATCGTCAAAACGTACGTTGTTGTAGCCCACCACGCAGGTTTGCTCTGTGGTGAACAGGGCATGAATACGGGCGGCAAATTCAGCCTCGCTCACGCCTCGTGAGGCGGCAATTTGCGGCGTAATGCCGGTGATCATCACCGCTTCGGGCTGGGGCAGGTAATCATCCGGAGGACGGCAATAGAACACCTCTGGCTCGCCAATCGGATTGAAGTTGCTGTCGGTACGTAAACCGGCAAACTGCGCCGGACGATCCAGGGATGGACTGGTGCCGAAGGTTTCGTAATCGTGGAACAAGAAAGTTAATTCAGAGGCGGGCACGTCGCTGTCCTGTCTGCAAAAAATCAATGTTCAGGATAGTCTTCTGCGCGCTTCAGTACAACCGTGCAGGGCAATGCTGCGTAACGGCGCGCAGCAGTTCATATTTTTTTTCAATTTATTTAAACCTTATTAAGGCTTTTGCCGTAAAACGTCCGGCTGTTCCCGTCTGTTTTATTTGCGCAACTAAGGATGAAGTGTTGAAAAGGCGTCTGTTAATTACCGTAACTGTTTTTTGGGCTTCGCTGGCACAGGCCGACGATATGCCGTTTCCCGTGACGCCACCGGCGATTGATGCCGCGTCATGGGTGCTGATGGATGCCACCACGGGGCAGGTTCTTACCGCGGGCAACCCCGACGAGCGCCGCAATCCTGCCAGTCTGACCAAACTGATGACCGGTTATGTGGTCGATCGCGCGATCGATCAAAAGAAAATTACCCGCGACGATATGGTCACCGTGGGCAAAGATGCCTGGGCTGCGGGCAATCCGGTCTTCAAAGGTTCCTCGCTGATGTTTCTTAAGCCAGGCGATAAACTGACTGTGCGCGACCTGAGCCGTGGCGTCATCATCGACTCAGGCAATGACGCCTGCGTGGCGCTGGCCGACTACGTCGCCGGGAGCCAGGACAATTTTGTTAAGCTGATGAATCACTACGTTGAGAAACTGGGCCTGGCAAATACCCATTTCGAAACCGTCCACGGTCTGGATGCACCAGGACAATTCTCCAGCGCGCGGGACATGGCAAAACTGTCCCGCGCCATTATCAGCGGCGAGCCAGATTTCTATGCCATGTACCGTGAGAAAACCCTGTCCTGGAATGGCATCACCCAGAACAACCGTAATGGCCTGCTGTGGGATAACAACCTGCATGTCGATGGTCTGAAAACGGGCCATACCGAAACGGCCGGGTTCAACATTGTGGCTTCAAATGTCGTCGGTCAGCACCGTCTGATTGCCGTGATCATGGGCGGTAAAAGTGCCAAAGGGCGCGAAGAGCAGGCCCGCAAGCTGCTGGTCTGGGGACAGAATACCTTCGACACGGTGCAACTGTTCCATGCCGGTAAGAAAATTGGCAGCGAGCATGTCTGGTATGGTAATCCGCACCAGGTGGAAGTGGGCACGGCAGAGGACGTCTATCTGTCGCTACCGCGCAGTGAAATCCCGAACGTCAAAGCCAAATACGTGATTCAACGTACCGATCTGGAAGCGCCGCTGAAAGCCAATGAAAACATTGGGGAAATCCAGGTGATGGACAAAGATAAGCAGATTGCCAGTTATCCACTGGTGGCGCTCAGCGCTGTAAACGAAGCGGGCATAGTTAGCCGCCTGTCTGACTATCTGAAACGTAAGTTTTAATCTTACGCTACGCGCACCTGCCTGTCGGGCAGGTGCCGGGCGATCGCCTGCCTCAGGGCCGTCTGGCCACCTGAGCGGTTAATTTTGCTGATTTACGGTCACGGGTCGGAGATAATGACCCATTGCTTCAGGCATTCACTAAAATATTGACGGCGCGCCAGGAGTGACAGGGCGCATCGCGTAGAATCACCTTTTTACCAGCGGACAGCCACCTTGCGCTCTGATAAGCCCATCTCAAATCTGGAATTCTGGTTGTATCGTCATTACCGCAGCGTGCACGGTCTGCGCATCGCGGTCGCGTTTCTCTTTGCTTTTTTATTTGTCCGCATCACTGAAATCCCCGAAGGCACCTGGCCGCTGATTACGCTGGTGGTCGTCATGGGGCCGATTTCGACGTGGGGCAATGTGTTTCCCCGCGCCATTCAGCGCATTGGTGGCACGATTGCCGGTTCCATTTCGGGATTAATCGCGCTCAAGCTGGAGATCATTTCGCTGCCGGGCATGCTGGCATGGTGCGGGCTGATTATGTTTATCAGCGGCTATCTGACCCTGGGGAAACATCCCTATATGGCGTTGTTGATTGGCATCACGCTCTGCGTGGTGGTGGGCGCGCCGATGGGGGATTTCACCGTTGCCATGTGGCGCGGCGGCGATGTGATTTTAGGCTCGCTGCTGGCGCTGATATTTACCGCCGTCTGGGCGCAACGCGCGTATATTCACTGGCGTATCCAACTTTCGGATACGCTGGGCGAGATGGCAAAAATCTATCATGCGGGGTTTTCGGCCAACCTGGTGGACAAGCCGCGACTGAACAAGCCGTTTGGTAAACTGCTCACCAGCGTGATCAAAATGCGGGCTTTGCTGGAGCCGTCCAGTAAGGAAACGCGCATTCCCCGTTCGGTGTTTGAAGCGATTCAGACCATTAACCGTAATATGGTGTACACCATTGAGATGCAAATTAATGCCTGGTGGGCATCGCGGGAAAGCCATCTGATTATGCTGAACGCCCCGGCACTGCGTCGTACCCAGCAGATGACGGAAAACGCGTTACGCACCTTATCGGTGATGGCGGTGAAGGGGGAAACCTATGACATTATTGCTGCCAACCATGAGTTAACAGAAATCGTCAAAGAACTTAAGCAGTTGATCGCCGACGGCAGCGACCGTCTGGAGGAAACGCCGATTTATGGCTATGTCTGGCTGAGTCTGGAGCTGGCGAAACAGCTGGAGCGCATGACCGATTTGATGCGTCTGGCGCTGCGTAAATAATCACCTCAGACAATGACTTAATGCGAAACCCGGTTTTTTTGCGCTAAGATAAGAGCCAGTCCGAATTTAGCTGTGAGAATTGCCCATAAGGCTGGCTAGCCGCTAAGCTGATCGTTTTGACTCTCTCCCTGCTTTAGCAGGCTTAAAGAAAGGTGCCATCATGGAAAATGCCAAGCAATCATTTCAGGACGTACTTGAGTTTGTGCGTACGTTTCGCCGCAAGAACAAACTGCAGCGTGAAATTGTCGATAATGAGAAGAAAATTCGTGACAACCAAAAGCGCGTGCTGCTGCTGGATAACCTGAGCGAATACATTAAACCCGGCATGAGCGTTGAGGCGATTCAGGAAATCATCGCCAGCATGCGTGCTGACTATGAAGATCGCGTTGATGAATACATCATCAAAAATGCTGACCTGTCTAAAGAGCGCCGTGAGCTGTCTAAAAAGCTCAAGACGCTGGGCGTGGGTGAGACAAAAGCGCCGTAATGGCGCGCCGCTAGCGCAAACCGTCCGTTACCGATATCACCGGCCCGCTGCAACCTTCAGGTTGGGCGGGCTTTTTTGCGCCCGCATGGCGGGCTAAAACGCTTAACCCGAGAGCTTACGCGCAATCTGCTGCAGCTGACGGGCCAGATCGGATAAATCCAGGTCCTGACTGGCGGGTACGGCGGTGGTTTCCCGTATCACCAGAACCGGCTCCAGTATGCGGGACGTCACCGCCTCACCGCGCAGTTCGGCCAGCACCCGATCAACGCTGTGGGTGCCAAGTTGTTGAAGGTCCTGACGAACGGTGGTGAGCGGGGGCTGATACCAGGCACTTTCCGCCGTGTCATCGTACCCCACAATGGAAATATCGGCCGGGATCGCCACGCCGTGCTGATGCAGCGCCCGCATTGCGCCCAACGCCATCTCGTCATTCGCCACTAACAGCGCCTGGGGCAGGGCATCGGGTAGCTGCGTCAGCATGGCCTGATAGCCCGATTTTGCGCTCCAGTCGCCGCGCAGTACGCAGCAGGGGGAGAGCTGATGATCGGCCAGTACCTGACGCCAGACGGCTTCGCGCTGACGCGCCGATATCGAGCGCACAGGGCCATTGAGCAGGCCGATTTGCCGGTGTCCAAGGGCAATCAGATGCGCCACGGCGGCACGTGCCCCTTGTTCATTTGAATACTGACAGTGAGAGACAACAGCATGCGGATCGGCATCCAGAAACAGTACGGGTTTTTTGCCACACATCGCGCGGATTTTTTCTGCCTCAGCCGCTTCTAAAGGGATATTAATCAGCACCGCATCAACACGTTGGGCCATCAGTTCATTCACCGTGGCTTCGGGGTTGTCTTCACTGTCCATGGCGATAACCAGGTGGTATCCGGCTCTGGCGGCGCGCTGCTGTATGGCCGAGGCAATTTGCGCCGGTGCCATCAGGGCCAGATTGCTGGTGGCCAGCCCCAGGGTGCGGGTGGCTTTTCCCGCCAGCTGCTGCGCGACCCGGTTGGGAACATAGTTAAGTTGTTGCATCGCCGCTTCAACTTTTTCTCGGGTGCGGGGGGAGACCTGCTCAGACCGGTTAAGCACACGAGAAACGGTTTGATAGGAAACGCCAGCCAGTTGGGCAACATCATCAAGGGTCACAGAGCGGGACGTCATTATTCCTCCATAAGATGAGGCAGCGAGTGTAACAAAATTCCGTTACCCGCGCGTCCTGCAACGGCGCGGCTGCTTTCTCATCACTTCCGTGTTTAACGGTTCTGTTGATAGATTTGCAGGTTAACGTTCACCGCATTCAACAGCGGCACCGTAAGACTATGACGGTTGGCGCGCAACAGCAGGTCGCCAATGATGGTCTCCGCTTCAATCGCGAAACCCTGGGTCAAATCACGATACATTGAAGACGTCATCGGCGTGGCCGGATTGTTCAGCCACTGATAAATTTTGGCGGTAACGGCATGGCGGGGGTGATAACCCTCGGCGCAAATAACCTGAAGCACCTCAGCGTAAATGCCCTGAAGCAGCATCTCGCCGCCTTCAGCGTTCAGCACCTGTTGCGTGTTACCTCGCGCCAGGCAGCAGACCGCGCCTAACGTGCTTAACAGCAGCCATTTTTCCCACAGTTCACTGATAATATCCTCGGTAAAAAACGTCTCTACCGCACAGGTGCGTAGCGCCGCATCCAGTTGCTGAAGCCGTGCGTCGTTATGGCCATCCAGCGCACCGTAATAGAGCTGATGCAGTGGCGTGAGCTGCACCACGTGGCCCTGTTCGTTAAGCGTGGCGTTAATTTTGCACAGGCCGCCCACCACCTTGTCTGCGCCAAAATGGGCAATCAGGGTATCGAAATGCCGCATACCGTTGAGAATCGGCATAATCAGGGTTTCTGGCCCGACCGCGTTATTCATATCGCGCAACGCCTGCTCAAGGCCGGTACTTTTAACGGTCAGAATGATCAGGTCAAACGGGCTGTTCAGCGCAGGAGCAGTGACTAACTGCGGTTGCAGGACTTCGCGTCCGGATGGGGTTTGCAGCACGAGGCCGTTTTCTTGTAATTGACTGAGACGGCGCTCACGCACAAGAAAGGTCACATCCTGCCCGGCCTGTACCAGCCGTGCGCCAAAATATCCGCCGGTTGCTCCGGCACCCACCATTAAAATGCGCATCCGATATCCTTGTATGAAAAGCGTCTGCCCTAACACAGCGCCGCAATTTCTGTTATGCGTCAAAACCCAACGCGCTCGCAAGTAATATTACAACCTGAACGCCAACAGGATAGGGACTGGCAGGCTAACCTTATGTCAAAATTCTTGAACGTAGCGCTTAAGGATATTCACTATCAGTGATGGACAAGCTGGCGTACCCTTTGTGCATTACGGTTTATAACGCGAAAGCAACCGTCTTTCGTCAGGAGACGTCACAGATGAAAAATATTGGTTTTCTCTCATTCGGCCACTGGACACCTTCGTCTCAGTCAGCCACCCGTTCTGCTCAGGACGTATTGCTGCAGTCTATCGATCTTGCCGTGGCGGCAGAAGAACTGGGCGCCGACGGCGCGTATTTTCGTGTGCATCACTTTGCCCGTCAGCTCAGCTCGCCGTTTCCGCTGCTGGCAGCCGTCGGCGCGCGCACCAAAAAAATTGAAATAGGCACCGGCGTTATCGATATGCGCTATGAGAATCCGCTCTATATGGTGGAAGACGCGAGTGCGGCCGATCTGATTTCTAACGGTCGCCTGCAACTGGGACTGAGCCGCGGTTCACCAGAACAGGTTATTGATGGCTGGCGCTACTTTGGCTATGCACCGCAGGAAGGCGAGACGGATGCCGACATGGGCCGTCGTCACACCGAGGTGTTCCTGGATGCGCTGCGTGGCGAAGGTTTTGCCAAACCCAATCCACAGCCGATGTTTCCAAACCCACCCGGCCTGCTGCGCCTGGAGCCGCTGTCTGAAGGCTTGCGCGATCGCATCTGGTGGGGTTCCGGCTCCAACGCTACGTCCGTATGGGCGGCGAAGATGGGCATGAACCTGCAAAGCTCGACGCTGAAAGATGATGAAACCGGCGAGCCGTTCCACATCCAGCAGGCTAAACAGATTCGCGCCTATCGTGAAGCCTGGAAAGCGGCAGGGCACCAGCGTGAGCCACGGGTTTCCGTCAGCCGCAGTATTTTTGCACTGGTAAATGATATGGACCGGGCTTACTTTGGCCGCAGTGGACAGGATCAGGATTCAGTGGGTTTTCTGGATGAGAAAACCCGCGCCATTTTCGGCCGCAGCTATGCCGCCGAACCGGAAAAACTGATCAAGCTGTTGGCAGAGGATGAAGCAATAGCTGAAGCCGATACCTTGCTGCTGACCGTGCCGAATCAGCTGGGCGTGGATTACAATGCGCACGTCATAGAATCGATTCTGAAGTATGTGGCTCCGGAGCTGGGCTGGCGTTAAGCCCTGATTGATTCCAGCCGATTGATAACCCCACGCAGCACTGGTTGCGTGGGGTTTTTTTATTCAATAATAACCCCACTTCGGCAGCCCTCGCGCTCCCAACGCCTGCCGATTAGGTCGATGGCAGGGCCGCGTTTTGGTTAAAACTATTACCTCTTGAAACGATAACCTTTCGATAATATTTGCTTTCAGATTTATCCCAATAAATTAGCGTGCGTTGTAAATTAATTGACATGAAGTCATGTTAATTTTATTAATGTATCAAGATCTTCAAAAGGATACCTCTATTTTAGATATCCTGACATATTCATTTTCACTGCGTAAAACACGCAGGCGTCTTTTTATTTCTTGTTCGCACGCTACGACAGTCATTGCATGCTGCTTAATATTTTTTAATATCAAATGGCACTAAATTCTGTCGAAACCTACTGAACATAACGGATTGCAACGCCCGTTTTATCCTCATCACAACGTAATCGGAAAAAATTAATGGCGATCGATATTTATTTGAAAGTTGAAGGTACCACAGGAGAATCCCAGGACAGCAACCATAAAGGATGGACCGACGTGCTGTCATTTGACTGGGGGGCTTCACAACCCGGCAATATGGCGGTGGGAGGCGGTGGCGGCGCAGGGAAAGTGAATTTCAACGATCTGCGTGTTAAAGCGCTAATCGATAAATCCACGCCTGCTATCCTTAAATACTGTTCCAGCGGAAAGCATGTTTCAAAAGTTGAACTGTCCGTCTGTAAAGCCGGTGGAAGCCAGGTCGAGTATTCCAAAATCGTATTAGAAGATGTTCTGGTTACCGCGACCAATTTCAACGGCATCGGGCAAAGTGACACTATTGTGGTTGACTACGCTTTTCAGGCATCCAAAGTTTCAACCAGCTATTGGGAACAAAGCGCAAGCGGCACCAAAGGCGCGGAAACCAAAGCCGGTTGGGATATTAAACAAAATAAAGAGAGCTGAGTGAATCTGCCCTGAAATATAAAGGTGAAAAATGGCTATTGATATATTTTTAAAAATAGATGGAATCGAAGGCGAATCGCAAAATGCGAATCATAAAAAATGGATTGATGTCCTGTCATTTAACTGGGGAGCGCAGCAGCCAGGTAATATGTCTGTTGGCGGCGGCGGTGGAGCAGGGAAAGTTAATTATCATGATCTAAGCGTTGAGGCATTGATCGATAAAGCCACGCCTGCGTTAGTGAAATATTGCGCCACCGGTAAACATCTGCCAAAAGTTCAACTGTCTGTCTGTAAAGCGGGCGGACAGGAAGTGGAGTATACCCGTATCACGCTGGAAGATGTATTGGTGACACAGACTGACTTTACCGGAGTCGGTCACGCCTCCACGCTGGGGATGCAATACGCATTTCAGGCCAGCAAAGTGGCACTGGAATACTGGGAGCAGGCTTCTCAGGGAAGTAAAGCAGCCTCGGTGCAGATGGGCTGGGATATTAAACAAAATAAAGAAAGCTAATCACTTCGTCAGGCGGCATCAAACAGAGAGGACGTTATGGCATTTCCCAAAGTTAACCTTATTGAGGGCCTTACTACGGACCCTGGTTCTAACCCTGCGGGTTCCGCTAATTTTCTGACAAAAGAGGTGCTTGAAGAAGCCCTGATTTTAGTCAGATCGTTTGAGCCAAAAGAAATCGCCCAGCTCAGTAAAACGGAAACAAGCCAGATTGCCTATGCGATGTCGAATTATAAAGATGAAAATAACCGCCGCTTCAAAAGCTGGAATGAAGAGTCTGCGTCGCATAGAAAGCCGGGCGGGGAGATTCGTCGCCTGGATAATCGTATTGCGGGCGTAAAAGTACAGCAGGCGAGTATGATTGTGACAGGTGCTGTAGCCAGCTCTACTGGCGCGACAGGTATGGCCTTATGGTCAGCCTTAAATGGTCTGGGAAGTATTATTGGGCGTGGTTCTCTTCCTGTTATTGCGTCCATTGCTTCGAGTGTAGGCGGCTATTTCGTCACAAAAAGAACGTTTGCTGTTAACCAGATGGCTGCACATATCAAAACGCTGGCTGATACATTCAATTCAACACACGAAGCCTTTGAAGAGTTTAAAGTGGAAGCTGAACGTAAACGTGCCAATTTTAAACCTGATACGGAAATGCGCATACCACTCAGCTTTGAGCAAACCGTAGCCTCTCATAACGCGATGACACCGGACCTGGCGCAGGATATGGCGACTATCCTGCAGCAGTTTATTCACAATGAATATAAGCGTGTCGAGCTGTATGGCACCAGCAACCCGTTTGTGAAAGTTTTTTTCAGAAACCAATCACCGCTAAGTCTGTCACGCACGCAGTACAGTACTCTTATCAACTTAAAATTCCCATAATCCGCTATTTTTCCTAATAAAATGACAGGCTGTACAGCGCCCTGAGGTGAATTTCTCAGGGTCGGCCGCTGCTTGTTTGGCGGACCTGCGGTTCCGATTACCCCTCATATGCAACGACCATGAATACCGGTGTCGAGTCCGGCCTCCAGGTTACACCGTCTGCGCCAGGGCAAAATCGACCCAGCCCAGTGGGAGTTGAGGCGTTTTTCCGCTAACCAGTTTGCCCACTCGCTCAGGCACAGTGCCGGGGCGAAGAGTCAGACGCAGGCCTTCCATCGCGTGTAACATGTCGATGGGCAAACCAAAAAACCGCCACGCTGTGGGGAAGGGATTTTCACATCCTTACGTCAATCAGAAATTCACTGCTCATGGCACTGCGTCGTTAAGCACTGTCCTTACAGCGCGCACTGGCACGATCGCTGGGGTTATTAAAGGCACAGGACGGCGGCAGGGGATCGTGCAGAAAGGGGGCTATTTTTAGCGTTATGCGAGGAGGCTTCCAGAGTCTGGCTTGTTGGCAGGCGTCAAAAACGCTATCGTTTACGGGCACTTGCAAAACCCAGTGCCGGGACGTCTGCAGCGAAAACTTTCCCGGCGATATCATGCGAGCCTGCGTCTTTTAAACCTCGTCAGCTTTGCGATGCATCATTATCACGTGGGCTGTGTGAGAGCACACTAAGGTGCGCGGTAAGGACGCAGTAAGTTATGAGGTACGCGGGTTTAGTATAAGCAGACGTTCACAACGCGGTCAGCCCATCACCGTTGAAACGGGCACCTCTTATCATGGAATCATCCTCTTAACCAGGAGCTTGCAAATGACTATGAACTTAAGACCTTCTGACGCTGCACCTGTCTCAGTATCTTTTAAAACCCAGCGTCGATACAAAGTCGGCTATGTGCCTAATTTTGGCGATACCAGCACACCTGCGCTAAATATAAGTGGTAAATGGCTGCGGGAAGTCGGATTTGAAACCGGCACGCTGGTGACGGCAGAAATTAGCCTGGGATGTATTGTGCTGCGGATCGATAAGTCATAAAGGGGAAGCGTCAGGCCAAAAAACGCCTTAAGGACGATCTTCATCTTTTGCCGCACGCAGGTAGCAACGCCTGGTTAAATATAAAAGCCCTGCGCGCCAGCCCGGTTAGCATCCAGCACAACTTTGCCGTCTTGTTCTACCTGACGTCTGTCAGCGCTGGTGGGTGAAATAAACAACAAAAAGCCCGCTCGGGTTTCCCTGAGCGGGCTCTTAAAATTTGGCTCCTCTGACTGGACTCGAACCAGTGACATACGGATTAACAGTCCGCCGTTCTACCGACTGAACTACAGAGGAATCGTTTGAACGGGGCGCATATTATCGACGTCCCGCAGGCTTGTCAAAGCTCTTTTTCACAAAACTGTCTAATTGCTGAAATACTCGCCAACTCCCGCTGTTCAGCCGTTCCGCTCTGCTTTGTGACCGCCAAAAATGGCCGCAAACTGCACCTTTTATTCAATAAACAGAATCTCTGTTCCATTTCTTAACGATTCTGAAAGGCCCGGTTGCACGAATGTTCTTTAGGTTCGTCACAGTTATTTCATTTTTAGTTTGAAATACCTATAAATGGAATTTAAATTTCATTTAATCCTTTCTCTGTCAGCCCGGAGTCAAAATGAATAAAGTCAGAATCGGCATGATCGGTAGCGGTTATATCGGTCGCTGCCATGCGATCGCCTATGCCCAGGCACCGGCGGTGTTTGCGTTAAAAGGGGAGATCGTGCGTGAGATGCTGGCAGAGGTTAATCCCGAACTGGCGGCAAAGCAGGCCGCCACCTTTGGCTTTTCCCGCTCCACGGGTGACTGGCATGCGCTGGTATGCGACCCGAATATTGACGTCGTAGACATCTGCGCGCCCAATTTTCTGCACAAAGAGATGGCGCTGGCTGCCATTGCCAACGGCAAGCACGTTTATTCTGAAAAGCCGCTGTCTCTGACGGTGGCCGATGCACAGGAGATGGTAGAGGCGGCCAATGCGGCAGGGGTTAAAACCCTGGTGGGCTTCAACTACATGAAGAATCCCACCAGCCAGCTGGCAAAAGAAATCATTGCGCGGGGCGAAATCGGTGAGGTGGTGCATTTTTATGGCACCCATAACGAAGACTACCTGGCGAAGCCGGAAACGCCGCTCGACTGGCACTGCCAGAAAGCGCTGGCCGGGTTAGGTGCACTGGGCGATCTGGCCGCGCACATCGTCAATATGGCGCACTACCTCGTAGGCAACATTGCTGAAGTCAGTGGGGATATGATGACGGTGATTAAAACCCGTCCGGACCCAAAAGACCTGAGCCGTCAGTTGCCGGTAGAAAATGAAGACCAGGCCAGCGCCTTGCTGCGCTTTCACAATGGCGCGCACGGCGTAATTGAAACCTCGCGCATCGCCTGCGGCGCCAAGATGGGGCTGACCTATGTCGTGACCGGCACCAAAGGCACGCTGCGTTATACCCAGGAGCGCATGGCGGAACTTGAGCTCTATATCCATGATGAACCGGCAGGGCGGCAGGGCTTCAAAACGCTGCTAACCGGGCCTGCGCATCCGGACTATGCTAACTTCTGCGTATCGGCAGGCCATGGCATCGGCTTTAACGATCAGAAAACGGTAGAAATTCGCGATTTGATTAATGGTATCGCTGCGGGCGACCGCATGTGGCCAGATTTTGCAGAAGGATTGCAGGTGCAGAAGGTGCTGGAGGCGATAGCCCTGTCGGCAGCAGAAAGACGCTGGAAGGCGGTATAGGTCTTAGTTACATCATACTTATGACTGCACAACACAAAGTCGGCCCCGAGCATCATGTCGGGGCCGGTCAGCGTTGATCAGGCTGACGCTTTATCCCACCACAGCTTATCCATCGCATAGTAGCGATCGCGCTGACTGACAGGCTGAGACAGATCGCGCTGCCACGGCTTATCCAGAATGTAATGCAGGTTCTTGACGTCGTCGCATTCCCACAGTTTGTCATGCTGGAAACGCAGCGTTTTCAGGGCGTTGTAAACATAAGAGAGCGGCATCCACTGGCCTTTAAAGGCCTCGTTCAGCAAATCCTGCTCGGAAAAGGTGTACTCGCTCAGGTCATCGATAGCCGCAATGCGGGCTTCCAGTTTTTCAAACATGCCGTTATCGGGCTTCAGTACCAGAAAGCCGCCGTTGAGGTAGTCATCCACATGCGCGGGTGGCGACTCCTCACGTTCCTGCCAGGTATAGTGACAGAACTCGGGTTGCCAGTTGTCAGGATAGGCGTCGATCTGGTTGGGATTGCAACGGCAGGCATGACAGGCGGCAAGAAAGTTGTCACCGAGATCCAGTGAGAACAGTTCATCCATGTTCTGTAAGACCAGCATATCGGCATCCAGAAACACGACCCGCTGATAATCGGTCAACTGCCATGCACGCAGTTTGGTCCAGACTTCCCCGAAGCGTTCAGACGCATAGTGCGCGTTCAGATCGCGGTGCGGATAAAGCCCGTGAACACGATGGATCACACAGCCTTCATCTTCCAGTGCGGCGCAGTCTTGCGCATCAATGGCGTCGGTTGCCATGACCACCAGTGGCCAGCGCGTTTTAGTTTGCATCAGTGAACGGTGCAGCGCTTTCACGCCCACCAGATAATCCGGTTGCGTCAGTAAGGTTACCCAGGCAAACATATCATCCCTTATCGGTTTCATTAAACAGTGCGGTGGTGTAGTCGTTGCTAAGGCGGTTTTGCGGATCGCGCTGCTCCCGCAGGGCGCGGAACGCTCCCCAGTGGGGATAGAGATCCTGCCAGCGGTACAGCGAGGCATCATAATATTTGCCCCAGTGAGGACGACCGCCTTCTTCTGCCAGCAGTTTCTCCACCTCAGTTAAAAAGTGCAGGCCCGCTTCAGAAAGGGAACCGTCATCGGCGTAATACACCACAAAGCCAAAGAAGCAGGTGGGTTGGTCGAAGGCTGGACTCAGCCAGGCCGATGAGGCACCGGTACAGCGCAGGATAATTGGATAGTGCATGTGCGGGCGATTTTCGGCATACCAGCGTTTAATCTTGCGGATAACCGCCGGTGTTTTTTCCAGCGGCACGCCGATCTCCACGTTGATCTGCGGCACGGCAATGCCGCGACAGAACAGCTGATAGATATCGCCGGTGACATCGGTAAAATCCCGAAAACGTGTCACGGTGCGGAACTGTTTGCCGCCTTTACCGTGGATCTGCGTGTCGCGATGCATATGTTCCAGCGTCTGATCGATGGTGTCGTTCAGGCTGTCATCACCTTCATCAGCGTGCTCCACGACTTCACGGCCATTCTTCTCATAATGCTGGATCTCGTCTTCACTGGCCTGATGCGCATTCCACACGTGCATCAGGTTGTCATCCACAAACCACCAGGCTTTGCTGAGTTCGTATTCGTCATTCCAGCGCAGCAAATCACTTTCCAGGTTATCTGCGGGAACCGCATTTTTATGGCAGGTGAAAATACGAAAAGGCTGGGTGCGCAAGGTGACCTCAGTGACGATGCCAAGCACGCCAAGGGAAACCTGCGCAGCAGCAAAATCCGCATCACCACGTGACAGCTCACGAACTGAACCGTCGCTCAGCACCATGCGGATGTGCTCAGCTTCATCGGCAATCGAACTCTGTTGCAGGCCCTGACCGTGGGTGCCGGTCGCCATTGCGCCCGCCAGCGTCTGTACGGAAATGACGCCGGGCGAAGAGGCGAGCATGCGATCCATGTCGGTCAAGGTGCTGTAGATGTCTTCCAGCGGTGTGGCAGCCGCGAAGGTCACGCTGTTCTCGTCGCTGCGGACAAGGCCGGTCAGCGCACTGAGATCCAGCAGCAACTCGTCCGGGTGCACGGACAACATTCTGCCAGGGGAATAGGTTTTGCCGGTCACGCGTACCTTGCCACTGGATTCACGCAATAACTGCTGAAGCGCGGCTTCATCAGCGGGGCGTTTTACCTGCTGGCGCGTCCCAATTTGTGCATTTTGCGCCCAGTTCCAGACAGCATCATCGTGCGGATCAACGTGGGTCTGGCGTAGCGGATAAAGGTTGGCGTCTCTGCTCAAACTGCAGTCCTTAGTTAAGTGATATTAAAAATACCTCTTAAGCATAGACTATTGCTTTTTACGCCCGGGATGCTGGCCGCTAGCGACAGATATAACGCAGGGTGGCCGTGACCGCTAACTGGCGGTTACGACGGATAATGTCCGCTTCATCTTTGTCGGGGCTGAACAGAGTATTAAACGTGAACCGGTTCGATACCTGATGCACGCAGATACTGCTGATAAGGCGATGTACATCCAGCGTCTCGACTTCCTGAATAAACAGCCCCTGCTGCTGTCCCCGACTGAGGATGTCATCCAGCAGATCCAGCGCACTGCGGTTCAGCTGGCCCAGGCGGGCTGACTGCGCGATATAGCGGCCGCGGGACAGGTTTTCCATGCAGATCAGCCGAATAAAGTCTGGATGAGAAACATGGTAATCAAAACTGGCCTCAACCAGTTTGGTTATGGCCTGCTCAGGTTGCATTGCCGCCAGATTCAGGCCGGTTTCGTGTTCCCGGATCTGCTGATAAACCTGTTCCAGCACATCGATATAGAGCTGCTCTTTATTGCCAAAATGGTAAACCACCATGCGTTTGGTGGTCTGGGCATTCTCGGCAATCTGCTCCAGGCGAGCACCCTGCATACCAAATTCGGCAAAGGTTTTGAGTGCACCAGCCAGAATGCGTTTTTTAAGCCCTTCGGGATCGTTTTTGCGTTTCGTAGTGTCCGACATAGTGCTCAACGGGTTGCCTGATAACGAGAAAGTAAGAGGCTGATACTACCACAGCGAAACAATACTGTTGCGCCGACAGGGGAAAATCCCCCCGCCAATCAGGATTAATCGGTCTGTTCTGAGGCGCGTTCTCGATAAGGCAGCGGCACCTTTTCCCCTCTGACGTTATTGCTGCATTACAGCGTTTTTACGATCATACCGATGGCGGCCAGCAGCATAATCACGCCTACCACTTTGTACATTATCTGCAGCGATTGCGGGCTGGTCAGAAAAACCCGGATTTTCATCGCCGCCAATATAAACATTGCGCCGACAGCCAGTAATACCGCGGCGGTAACGGGCACCAGCACTGTCCCCCAAAATTTCAGTGAGATCGTCTCCAGGGAAATCACCAGCGGCAGTATTGCCAGATAAAAAGCAATCGTTTTGGGGTTACCCAGCGTAATACTCAGACCGGATAGCCAGGCTGAAGCCAGTTGCTGATGCGTCACTTTCTGGTCGATGTTGATTGCATGGGGTTGATAAGACCAAAACTGCCAGGCCAGAAAACCCAAATAAAGTGCAGCCGCCCAGTTAATCAGGGTAAAGAGAGCGGTATAGGTATGCGCGACCACGCCAAGGCCAAAAACGGCAAGGGTGAGATAAAATAGATCGCCCATTATCACGCCCACCAGGGCGGCTAAGCCGGCCAGTGAACCGCCATTTAAGCTGCGCGCGACAATCGCCGTCATGCCCGGGCCAGGAATCGCGGCGGCCAGGCCAAGCGCCAAAACATAAGGCAGTAATTCTGCATTGACAGGCATAGCATTTCCTTTCTTTAGATGACATGTATGCGTCTGTTCACGAGTCCTGTAGCCCTGACAGCACGCTCGCTCAGAGGCGAAGTAAAATGCCCTTATCCGCCTTACTTCGTTGCGTCACATCCTGCTCTGTAAAGCATTCACCTCTCGCACCGCACACAACACAGGGTGAATACAGTATGCCGGAGCTGACCAGAAATGGGTTGTCTGAATCACGTCGATATGCCTTACTCTTTGCAAGAATTTACCTGTTTTATGCCTTATACAGAAAGGAACTGACCTCCATGGCGCTCGACAAGACAGAAATAAAAATTTTAAGTGTATTGCAGGGCGATGCGCGCATCACCAATCAGGAACTGGCCGATAAAATTGGCCTGTCCGCCTCACCGTGCTGGCGCAAAGTTCGCAAACTGGAAGAACAGGGCGTGATACAGGGCTACCGGGCCGTACTGGATCGAAAAAAAACCGGCTCTGGGGTAATGGTGTTTATTCGGGTGGTCATTGACTGTCACAGCGAAGCTGAAGCGGAGAAGTTTGAGCAGCAGGTGACCGCACTGGAGGACGTTGTGGCCTGCTACAGCATAGGCGGCGACGCCGACTTTCTGTTGCAGGTGGTGGCAACCGACCTCGACTCATACGCTGATTTCGCCATGTCGGTCGTGCGCAGGCTGCCGCGTATCAAAGAGATGCAAAGCATGTTTGTCTTAAAGGAAATTAAACCTTTAACGACCTACCCGATTAAAAGCACATAATGAAACCATTGCTCTGGTAAATCCAGGTTCTGTTATCGCCTGGCCATCATACTCCGTATGGTGGCTCTATCCTGATGTCACGCCGATACGTTCCCGGCTTGCTCAACGGCCAAAAGCTCATGCAGTTTTAAAGCGGCCGGCCAATTTTTTTTGTGCCTTTGATGTAGTTAAGGTTGTGATATTGGCCATTTGAATAAATCACAATGAACTTCCTCTGACCGACATAGGCTCCGTAACTGTTTTTAGCGTTAACCATGCCGGGAATGATCCAACCGAACATCAATTCTTCTTTATCTTCGGGAACATTCATGATCCATGAATATCCTCTATAGGGCTGGAAAAAACGATAATGGGCGCTATAGGGATCTTTTAGATGATAATAAAACGTATCTTTGACTACCGTTTTATAGTTATTAGGCAGCGTGCCATAATTAGCGAACTGCACCTGTAACGGATCGGGTTCATGAGACCGTGCTACACATCCAGTTAGCAATACTGTTAAGGCAAAATAAAGAAAGCGCGTACTCATCAACTGCCTCTCAGTGGGGGGCATATTATAAATTTTTTATCAGCCAGAACACTAGCATCCCGATTGATTACCGGTCTATAAACCATTGATAAACGAATTGTTTATTGATCAGTGCCCGTCTGGAAAGGGAAATGTATGGACGTTGCCCGTCGCGTGAAGGCAATCATGATCGATGTGTAAACAGCGAGGCCATCTGAAAGTGTTGCCTGCCAACATCAATCGGGCTTCAAGGTGCGTTAGCGATACCCAGCAAAAAGCCCGCTCAGCTTTCCCTGAGCGGGCTTCTCACAATCTGGTTCCTCTCACCAGGATCGCCTTTGCCATTAACTGGCTGAATGACAAGCGAAACTGAAAAATGGCGGCGGTTGTCAGGGCCACCAGAATGACCACCAGCACCCATCACTTTCGCCTTATTTTCTCTCTGCGACAAATGGCCTTCCGGGTTCACGATCTGCAAGAAGCGGCCTGATTTCAAACTGGACATCCCCCTTACCGACAATACATTTGAAAATGTCGGATGACATTGCAGTTAAGGTCGCTCTTCACATTGCACCACTACCATTATTTTCATGAAAGTATTTGCATGTGGTTTATATTTATTAATGCTTTTTGTTTTCACGAAAACAGTTTATTCAGATGTCTGAAAGGGCAACGTTAAAAATATTTTGTATATCATTCGTAGTAAGTCACTATCCGTTGCCCACTCAGTTCATGGACACTAACCTTCATATCATAAAGTTGGCCGAGACGTTCAGCTCTAATAACCTGGTCAGGAGAACCCTCACAATATATTTTGCCTGCGGACATCGCAATAATGTGATCTGAATAGTACGAAGCAAAGTTGATATCATGAAGCACTAATACGACGGTTTTACCCAGATCGTCTGCTGCTCTTCGAAGAATCTTCATTGTTGCAGTAGCATGCTTGAGGTCTAAACTGTTCAGGGGTTCATCGAGTAACAGATAATCGGTGTCCTGACACAGGACCATTGCAATAAAGGCGCGCTGGCGCTGTCCACCTGAAAGCTCGTCAAGGAAACAATCGCGCAACGATGTTATGTCCAGATACTCAAGTGCATGCTCAATATGCTCTCGATCATCTTGGGTGAAACGTCCTTTCGAGTGCGGGTAGCGGCCAAAAGCTACCAGGTCGCTGACGGTCAGGCGCACACTGGTATGGTTATCCTGGCGTAGAATTGCCAGACGTTGTGCAAGTATGTTCGTTGGCGTGTTAACGACATTCATCTCGTCAACCGTCACTGTTCCACTGGTTGCTGGCAATAACCTGCTAATGAGCATCATAAGTGTGGATTTACCTGCACCATTAGGACCGATGATGGATGTCAGTCCGCCTTTAGGTATACTCACTGAGACGTTGTCCACAGTCGTAATTGTGCCGTAGCGTTTAGTGAGTGCGTGCGTTTTTATCATCGCGCCTTCTGCATGATTAATATAATGAAAGTAATACCGCCGAAGAACTCAATTATAATGCTCAGGCCGGTATTAAAGCCAAATAGCCTCTCCAGAACAAACTGCCCGCAGACCAGACACGTCATCGCGATCAGCACAGAGGCCGGTAGCATCAGAGCATGCCGCGCATTCCCGACAAAACGATAAGTTAGATTGGCTACCAGCAGGCCGAAGAAAGTAACCGGCCCAACCAATGCCGTAGAGACCGATACGAGGATGGCAATCATCATCAGGATGGCTCTAACCGTTCGTTTGTAATCAATGCCTAAATTGATCGCGGTGTCTCGCCCTAGCACCAACACATCAAAGCTGTGCCGCATTCTCCAGCCTGTCAGCGAGACGCTAAGGACAAGTATTGCTGCTATGGATAGCAGGCTGGCGTCGATAAGATTGAAGCTTGCAAAGAGGCGGTCCTGCAGGACGGCGAATTCCCCCGGATTGATAACACGCTGCAGGAAATTTGACAGACTTCGCAGTAGCCCACCGAAAACGAGACCGGCCATCGCCAGAAACATCAGGTCTCTGCGTCCCCCGGCGAAGAGTCTGCTATAGAGCAGGGTTGCTGAACCGATCATGACGAATGTCTCGACTGCAAAACGTAGAAATGGGTTGATGGTAGCGTCGTGGACATAGCCTATGGTGAATGCCACTAAGGTCTGAATAAATACGTACAGTGCATCGAAACCCATGACGGATGGCGTCAGAATACGATTCTGGGTTATGGTCTGGAATAGCACAGTAGAGACGGCTATTGAATAACCAACTAACAAAAGCCCTGCGAGCTTTTGTGCACGAAGAGGTAGCACAAAAGACCAATGTCCTCCTGCACCGACTGTCATGAAAGCCACTGATAAGAGTAATGTCAGTGTAGCGAGCAAAATGATTACTATAACGGGTCTTATCTCTTGAGATTCAATCAAATCGTGCAGCTCCCCTTTTGAGGATGAAAAGGAAAATCACACTGCCAGCAATCCCTATGATGGGGCCCACTGGGATCTCGAAGGGTTGGTTTACGGAGCGACCTAAAATGTCGCAACTCAGTACGAAACCGGCGCCGAGAGTGGCGGTCCAGGGTACTGATCTGCGCAAATTATCGCCTATCATCATGCTGATGATATTTGGCACGACAAGACCGACAAAGGGAATTGCACCTACCGTCGCGACCACTGCAGCCGTTACGATTGAAACGATGACCAGCCCGGTAATGAGTGTCAGCCGATAGTTCAGGCCCAGGTTATTTGCGAAATTCTGCCCAAGTCCTGCCACAGTGAACCTGTCGGCTGCAATGTAAGCGAGGACGGCTGCGCCAAATGAGATCCACAGTAGTTCATAGCGGCCGCGCAGAACCGATGAAAAATCCCCAGTAGACCAGGCTACGAGGGACTGAATAAGGTCGAAGCGGTAGGCAAGAAATGTCGCCATTGCATTGATTACGCCGCCGAGCATCAGGCCGACGAGCGGAACCATTAATGGCGAGCGCATGGGCGACAGCCGCAGGATGACAAGGAACAGCAGTGTTCCCAGAAGGGCGGTACAACATGCCACAAGCATGCGTGCGAGCACAGGCAGCCCGGGGGCCAGTAGCGCAGCCAGCAATAACCCAAGAGTGGCGGACTCAATCGTACCTGCTGTGCCAGGCTCCACGAATCGGTTTCGCGAAAGCATTTGCATGATCAGGCCAGCAACAGCCATGGAACTTCCAGCGAGGAGCAATGCAAGGGTCCTCGGAATGCGGCTAGCCAGCAGAATGCTTATAGTCGATGTCGTATTGCCTGCAAAAAGCGATACAGGCGAAGTTGTCGTCGCACCGATAAAGAGGCTAATAAGGGAAAGCAATCCGATAACGCTCAGTGCGATCAAAAGTCCTTTCACTGACGATTTGTCAACGTGCGCTGGAGACGTCATTTTGTCTTCGTTATTGCCAGGGAAACTTCATCGGCCATTGACTGAAGCGCAGTGAGTCCGTCGCCAACAATATACCATGCGACAGGATCAAGGTAGACAACGTGGCCAGCCTTCCAGGCTTTGGTTTGACGCACCAGTTCATTATCCAGCAGCTGTTGGGCTGATGCTCCTTTTTCCCCTATGGCCGCGTCACGATCAATCACATAAAGCCAGTCAGGATTCGTTTCGAGAATGAACTCAGAGGATATCACCTGGCCGTGAGGGCCATCATCCAGTTTGCGCGTCACGGGTTGCACGCCAAAGTCGTTATAAAGTGTACCAAACCAAGAGTTTGGGCCGAGCGCCGCGATGCGTCCACCGCTGGTCATCACCAGCAGTCCTGTCCCTATTTTGGACGTTTGTGCTCGAAGTGCCTCTACTGTTGCACGTAGCTTGCTGGTACGACGGTCAACCTCGGCTTGTTTCCCAAATATTTCTCCAAGAAGCTGCGCATGCGATATGGCGCTGTCAACCCGGTGTTGAAAGTCAGGAGTAAGGTCGATGGTAGGGGCGAGCTTTGCTAATTGAGTGTACTTGGGTGATGAACGTCCCCCCACGATGATCAGGTCAGGGGACAGCGCATTAAGTGCTTCGTAATCGGGCTCGAAAAGTGAACCAACCTTCCGGTAACGGCTTTCCCCAAATTTAGCGAGATAAGGGGGATAGTTGAGTGTGGGAACACCCGCAACATCAACCCCTATGGTGGAAAGGGTATCTAGTGCAGCGATATCAAGTACAGCCACAACCCTGGGCTTGACCGGTACGCTGGTTATCCCCTGAGTATGATGAACGGTTATCTCTTCGGCTTGCAGCATGCTCGAAAAAAGAACAAAGAATGTCAGTGAGATTATCGCCAGCGCATACTTGATGCCCACTACCACACACGATGGGCGCGGATAATAACCGTTTGATATGAGTACAAGGACAGTCTGCCTGTTGAACATGCTGAATTTCCGTAATTGTCGGCGTCAACGCGCTGCACATCATGTCCATTGCATTGAACATCATAATAATGGGTTCGATATCACCACAAGTTGTTAATTAGGGATATAACGGTTTGCGCATACGATAAAAATAGAAAAGCTCGCTAAAAATGATATGGATTTAAAAGTAAAGTGTCATTGCGCAATATAGCCAATCTGTTAACCAATTCAGCCAAAATAAATCGGATAATTTTTCTCATCAGGCGTGTTTTTTATCTATTTTAATAGCGGTCTTATGTGGGTGCTAAGTTATTAATAACGGGTGGCGGACTTTAATGCCAATTAATATCACGCTGGTTTTTTGAGCTAATTCCCAATATTTTAATTTTTCAAAACCAAGATAATTTTGTGAGTATTTTTTTCAATGTTATTTAAACTGGAGCGATTTTATAAAAAAAGAGAAGGGTGATTAACATGCAAAGAAAAATGAAAGCAATGGTTTATCACGGGAAAAATGATATTCGTGTTGAGGAAAGGGTTCGTCCAACGGTTATGGAAGCTACTGATGCCATTATTAAACTAACCAAAACGACAATCTGCGGGACTGACCCGGGTATATGGAAAGGAAAAAAACCGGAGACTGGCAAGCAGACGGACGGAGTGGTTCTGTGACCATGTTCTGTTGCGCTTATGCCAGCCCAATGCAACGTGCTTAAACGTTTTTTCCGGTGAGCGGGCAGCTTTCCTGGCGATACGTTGCTGTGCTGGATTGATATTCTGCGCCATCACGTTGCTGCCGGGCATAAGCCAGAGAAACATCGGGATAGGCACCTAAGCCGAGGCGGGATTCTTTACCATTGATACGATATTTGAGACACCAGAGACGTGAACCGGCTGGATTGACGAAAAGGGACAGGCCATGAGAATCGGAAACTTTGAAAGGTTTAGCGGATGGTTTTACGCTTCGGATTGTCGTGTCGTTCAGAGACGTAGGGTAGTCACGCCATAATCGAACTGAAATGACCTCAAATCAGACCATCAACCTTGCCCAATGCGAAGGGGGAAATGAAAATGCACCGGAAAGACTTTTCATGCTAAGTTGTTGAATATAAAACGTATAATGATTCGGGGAGATGCATGAAAACATACATCTGGCTCCTCTGACTGGACTCGAACCAGTGACATACGGATTAACAGTCCGCCGTTCTACCGACTGAACTACAGAGGAATCGTGCTACAGGGCGCATACTAATGGAGTCAGGATGCTGAGTCAAAGCGGTTTTACCGGCTTCTGAACCCTTTGCTGAAGGTTTCAACAGCCTGTTTATTTCGCCCGCAACAATCCCTTTGTAAGGTTCCATTTAAGCATTCGTTGAGTCGCCTTTCAGATACATGACCTGGCCCTTAACGGATGAGGGCAGGGCGTTGGTGCGCGCGGTGATATTCGCGCCGCTTGTGCCGTGATAAGCAGCAGCTATGGTTAAAAGGGTGCATAACCTTATCACGGAGAGGCGAATGAACGAGCAACTGAAAGCGCAGATAGCCGCAAGGCTGGCGGTAACGGCCGGGCAACGACAGCAGACACGCACAGCGCTCAGCCAGGGCCAGCAGGCGGAGCCGGATCAACGACGCGCGCAACGCTATGCGTTTCAGCAACGCGCCCGCCAGGGTGTCATCATTGGCACGAACGATCTGCTACCGGTGTCTTTTTTGCAGCAAGGATTGCGCGCGGCCAAAGCCGTGGCGCTGGTCAGAGAAGATGGCGTGCCGAAAGGCAGCGGATTTCTCACCCACGGCAACCTCTTTGTGACTAACCATCATCTGCTGTCTGACCCCGCAGCATCAGGCCGTATCACACTTCAGTTCGGCTACCGTCAGGGCGAGACGGACGAGCTTATTCAGGGGCGTCTTTATAGCGTAGATGCAGAACGCTTTTGGCTTACCAGCCCGACGGACGCGTTTGACTGCACGCTAGTCGCGCTGGGCGAAGCGCTTAACGACAGCGCTGAGAATCCGTTGCCGCTGGCGCTTAACGATCGCAACGATAAACATGCACTGGGCATCAGCCTTAATCTGATCCATCACCCGGCTGGCGCGCCACAGCAAATTACGCTGCGCAATAATGCGCTGTTAGCCCGTCACGAACAGTTTCTGCACTACGAGGCCGACAGCGAAGGCGGCTCGTCGGGTGCGCCGGTATTCAACGATGGCTGGCAACTGGTGGCACTCCATCATGGCGGTGTTGAAGATAACGGGAAATGGGTTAACGAAGGTATACGCATCAGCGCGCTCACTGACTGGCTGAAAGGCGAACTGCCGACGCTGCCTGCTGACCGGCAGGCAATCCTGATGCAGGCACTCAAGGCTGAACCCGCACCGGACTACGCGCTTCCAGGTGCCGCCGCGCCGGACGAAAATTATCGTAACCGCGACGGTTTTCAGGCGGACTTTCTGGCTGATACCCACATCGATATGGCCACGATTATCGCCCCGCGTTCCGGTGAAGTCGCGCCCCTGCGTGACGGGCGCAAGGGCGCTGAGGCCAGGCTGGATTACGAACACTTTTCCCTGCTGATGAACGCTGAACGGCAGCTGGCTTTTTTTACCGCGACCAATATTGATGGCGCGCGCTATATCAATGTCGACCGCGGCAGCGGGCAGCCCTCACTGTTACCCGAAGGCGACCGCTGGTCTGAAGACAGCCGCATCGACAGCCGTTATGTGACAGGTCAGTCGTTCTATAGCGCGTTCAGCCGCTGGTTCGACCGCGGTCATCTTACCCGTCGCAGCGATCCCACCTGGGGCACAGCGGCTGAAGCGGTGCGCGCCAACAAAGATACGTTTCATTTTACTAACTGCTCACCGCAGCATTTTCGTTTTAATCAGAGCGTGCAGTACTGGCAAGGCGTTGAGCGCTATATCCTGGAATACGGCGTGCTGAAAACCAAACAGCAGATTAGCGTGCTGACCGGACCGATACTCAACGATCAACATCGGCAATATGGAGAGTTACAGGTGCCGCTGATGTTCTGGAAAGTGGTTCTGCGCATTGGGCCACAGGGCAAACCGCAGGCGACCGCCTTGCTGGTCAGTCAGGATAAGTTGCTGGATGAGCCGCGCCGCGTGTTACCGTCCTTGCAGCCGGAAGCGGTGCCGCAGGTGGACGAATACCGTGTCTCTGTCCGCTCGCTGGAAACGCTGGCCGGGCTTGATTTCAGTGCTTTCCGCGACTGGGACAGCTGGCAGCCAGATGCCAGTCTGCTGGCCGAGCCTGTGCAGGCCAAACTGATTATGACGTGGGCAGAGGTGTTGTAATCGCGGAGGAAAAGTGGCTGACTGTCGTCGCGTAAAGCCCGCGCCGGGAAACCCGGGCGGGTTTTATTCATGCTGGCCGCTGGCTGAGGTTGTCATTGTCTGTATACGCTGAAAGAACGAGCGGTTTAGCTACAAACCCTTGTCTGTTTAGATCATTAGCCTGACTACGTTTGGTGAACTATGCGACTGCCAGTGCCGATAACGTGCAGACATGATCCCTCGCTGACAGGCAACGTGCGGTTTCTGATTGAAGAGAAAGCGCCCAGCCTGTTGCAGTAAGCAGCGAACCTCTCAGAGATTCGCTGTGCAGAACTCACGCATAAGCAGGTTCGACAGGGTAAAACGTTGGCGACTTTAGGGGGATTCTTTTCAGACGTTCGCAATGAATGCGATAACGCCGCGCAGGAACCCATGATTCACAGTACTGCGGGTTGTGGCTGCATGTGAAGGCAAAGAAGAACACCCATTCGTCCATGCACCCGGCGATGAGTTCTCAGACACGAAATGCCTCCACCATGCCCCGCAGATCCTGTGCCTGCTCAGACAGCGAACGGGAGGCTGAAGACGACTCCTCCACCAGCGCCGCGTTGTTCTGCGTTACGCCGTCCATCTGGCTCACCGCCACGCTGACCTGTGAAATGCCCTGCATTTGCTCGGACGATGCCAGGGAGATGTTATCCATGGCCTCCGCCAGCTCGCCGACCATGCCAACAATCTTCATAATGCTTTGCCCGGTAGCGGAGGCGACGCACACGCCGCTTTCCACCTGATCAACGGCCTGTTCAATCAGCACCTTAATATCCCGTGCCGCCGTGGCACTGCGCTGCGCCAGCGTACGGACTTCGCCAGCCACCACGGCAAAGCCACGGCCTTGCTCACCGGCGCGTGCCGCCTCTACCGCCGCATTCAACGCCAGAATGTTGGTCTGGAACGCAATGCTTTCAATCACCGAGGTAATATCCCGGACTTTTGCGGCGCTGACGGAGATATCGTGCATCGTCTCCGACATTAGTTGTACGTCGGACTCACCCGAGCGGGCCAACTGTGCCGTCCCGCGAGCCGATTCAGCGGTCTGCTGAGCACCTGCGGTATTGCTCTTCACCGTGGCGGTCAGTTGCTCCATGCTGGCAGCGGTTTCCTGCAGGGCGGCGGCCTGCTGCTCGGTGCGGGATGACAGTTCGGTATTGCCTTGGGCGATTTCATCGGCGGCCAGCGCCACGGAGGCAGAGGCGTCTTTTATCTGCGAGACCAGACCGCGCAGTCTGGCCTGCATGCTGTCCAGTGAGGCCAGCAGGCTGGTGGTATCCTTGCTACGCAGCACAACGGTGGAACTCAGGTCTCCGGCCGCAATAGTAGCTGCCAGCGCCTGTGCCTGACCAGGTTCACCACCCAGCTGCCGCATCAGTTTCCTGCTAATAAACACACAAATTGCTGCTCCGGAAATGACGGTTGCAAGAATGAGCGCAATAAAGGTTTTAATAACGCGACTGGCGGAGTCATTACTTTTTACCGCCGTGTTTTCAGCAAACGCCCGCTGCATATCTGTTAGTTCATTCAGACTGGATATGAGAATTTGCTGAGGAGGACGAACAACATTTGTCAGATAAGCAGCAAGGCCATCCAGTTGCCTCTGCCTGCCCATGTTGGCAGCGGCGGCGAGTGTGGTGAGCGCAGCCTGTTCATTTTCCTGCACTTTCCTGAGCAGGCTAAGTTCCTTCTGGTTACTGTCTCTCTCGATCATGGCGGCAAGCTCAGTACGTTTCTGAGTATAAGCCGCTTTTTGGGTTTCAAAGCGCCCCCACTCATTCTCAATCGCTGATTTATCAGAAAAGAGAGCCATGTTCCTCACTTCAACAAGCATGTTTCTCAGGGCCGTACCTGCATCATTAGCCAGTGTGACTTTTTTGAGGTTGGTATTGACGATCTCATTAATATTCTGACGCGCTTCAAGCAGGTTGCTCATGGCAACCGCTGAGCTAATAACAAAAAGCAGGATTAAAAAGGCAAATCCTGCCGACAGTCGTGTCGATACCTTCATCTTTCTCTCCGGTTATGGTTTGTCGTACCCATGTTATTTTCGGCAGAGTGCTGATGAACCTAAGGGGCCGTTTTCACAAAGCGCAAAACAGCGCTTTTTTTTAACGTCTGGTGATATCTCACTACGAGCTGACCCCATGACAGATACCGGTAAACGCGTAAGTTCACCTTAATAAATCAATTAAATTAAAGTGTTGTGCTGCGCATATTACGTCCTGTTGTGCCGACAACGCCTCTGTCTTATTTCTCTTTTAAAGGCATCGTTAATGATTAAAAACGTTTTCAGCCAGCCGCAGCGAGCATCCGCTGCTGTTACCGTCCTTTAGCCTGAAGAACATCGTCAAAAATGCCCGGCTGTCGCTCAACTGCCCGACCTTCAGGACAGTCAGCTACCTCTGGCACCTGAATCGTTTTGGATGCGTGAGGGAGAAAGAAATACCCGAAGCACGCCGTTGCTGGGTTATGCCTTTTGCCACTCTTACATCAGGTAATGCTTTAACAACGCGTTGATATTCTTCTATATAGATAGTCGACACCGCTTTATTTCGATCTTTATCCCAAAATGGAATATCTCGCGCTGGCTGATTTATCTCAAAAGGGGATGATGCGATGCGTTTGCATAACGCGGAGTGAACAACATGAAAAATCAGGACTGGCATCCGGCAGCTATCAGCGCGTGAGTCGGGAATAAAGAAACAAGAGACAGCGCTGTCGCGCAAAGCGTGATTCGCCTTAGCTGGTTTAGCGACTGCGCTCACGTGGTGTGGCGGATGGGGAAGGGGCGCATCGCCGCAGAATCAAGGTGATTAAGCGCAACACATCTGGCCTGGGCGCGATTCCACTGCCGCCCATCATCATGCGGCTAACCCCCAGCAAGCAAAAAGCCCGCTCAGGTTTCCCTGAGCGGGCTTTTCAAAATCTGGCTCCTCTGACTGGACTCGAACCAGTGACATACGGATTAACAGTCCGCCGTTCTACCGACTGAACTACAGAGGAATTGTTGGAACGGGGCGAATAGTAGCGGCGTCAGTTCGGGATGTCAAAGCACTCTTTCATCGTTTGCGTTCAAGTGCTCGTAAAAGCAGCGCTTTGGCGAATATCAGACACATTCGCTTGCTTTTCAAACTGCTAACAGGATCTCACTTTAAACCCATTTCTCAGTAGATGTTAGACGCATGTCAAAGTTTTGTTATTTGACGATATCAAAACACTTGTTTCAGTGCTTTTATGATAAAAATTTCAAAAACAAAATATATGGAATAAATAAACTGCTCGGCGCGGGAAAGTGGGATGGACGTGCCAGCGCAAAGAGGATGTCTCATCCTTAGTTAGTAAAATCATGTAGATAAGAAAAGTAATGGTGGATTGAAAAAAAAGCATTAACGGAGTTGCCTTACCTCAAATTTTCCATAAAAACGCCAGCGAAGCGGTTCGAATGTAAAAAATATTTTTCATTCAAAGCGTTATTCGCTAGCAAGTTAACAAATAAGAAGGGTCCCTATGAACATCAAAAAAACGATTGTTGCCTCACTGTTAGCCTGCATGTTACCCGCCGCCGCAATGGCAAAAGATATTTCCGTTGGCGTTTCAATGGCGTTGTTTGATGACAACTTTCTGACGATTGTGCGTACCGCCATGCAAAAAGAAATGCAAAAAGATGGCGTGAAAGGTCAGGTTGAAGATGCCAAAGGCGATGTGGCCCAGCAGCTCCAGCAGGTACAAAATTTTATTGGTCAGGGCGTGGACGTCATCATCGTTAACCCGGTAGACACGAACGCCGTGAAACCCATCATCGATCAGGTAACCAAAGCCGGAGTGGCGCTGGTGTTTGTTAACCGTAAACCTCAGGCCCAGTTAGGCGACAAGATGGCGTATGTGGGCTCTGACTCCGAGCTGGCGGGACGTCTGCAGATGGAAGCGTTGGCGAAAGCCATGAACGGCAAAGGCAATGTGGCGATTCTGCTGGGCGATCTGGCTAATGAAGCCACGCGTGAACGTACCAAAGGCGTTGAAGCCGTGGTCGCCAAATACCCAAATATTAAAGTGGTACAAAAACAAACGGCCAAATTTACCCGTAACGATGCGGTAGATGTCGTAAGTAACTGGATGACCGCTGGCGATGATATCAATGCCATCGCGTCAAACAACGATGAAATGGCGATTGGCGCCATTCAGGCATTAGGCAAGAACGATAAACACATTCTGGTAGCAGGCGTGGATGGCACACCGGATGCGTTGCAGATGATCAAGAACGGCAAGATGGTGGCCAGCGTATTCCAGGATGCTAAAGGCCAGGGTGAAGGCGCTGTTCAGACCGCCATCAAGCTGGCTAACGGTGAGAAAGTGCAGAAAATTGTGGATATCCCCTTCCAGCTGATCACCAAAGATAACTACACCAAATACGTTGGCATGAACCAAAAATAAACGTCCTGAACCTGTTGTACGGAGGTGATGTATGACCGCTTTTGCGCTTGAAGCCGAAGGCATCAGCAAGTTCTTTCCAGGCGTTAAGGCACTGAACAATGTGTCACTGCGCGTACGTTCTGGAACGGTACATGCCTTGATGGGTGAAAATGGCGCGGGCAAATCCACTTTAATGAAGTGCCTGATCGGGATATATCGTCCCGATCAGGGCACCATTAAGATTAAAGGGGAGCCAGTGCAATTCAGGGACACCATGGATGCGTTACGGTCCGGTATTTCTATGATCCATCAGGAACTGAATCTGGTGCCGCACATGACCGTGGCTGAAAATATCTGGCTTGGACGGGAGCCGGTTAAATTTGGCTTTGTCGACCATGCTCAGTTGAATAAAGAAACCCAGGCGCTGCTAAACCGGCTGAATATTAAACTGAAAGCCGACAGCATGGTGGGCGAGCTGAGTATTGCCTCGCAGCAGATGGTAGAGATTGCCAAGGCGGTATCCTGGAATTCCGACATTGTCATTATGGACGAACCCACCTCCGCCTTAACGGAAACTGAAGTCGCGCATTTATTTACCATCATTCGCGATCTGCGCCAGCAGGGGAAAGCCATCATCTATATCAGCCACAAAATGGATGAGATCTTTGCCATCACGGATGAGATTAGTATTTTCCGTGATGGTAACTGGGTCGGCAGCGACATCACCAGTGAATATACGCGCCAGTCGCTGATTACCAAGATGGTTGGACGTGAGCTGACACAGCTGTTCCCCAAATTCAACAATGCCATTGGTGAAGAGGTGCTGACGGTACGTAACCTCACCTGTAAAGACCGGTTTTCTGAGGTGAGTTTTAGCGTACGTCGTGGCGAAATCCTTGGCGTTGCCGGGCTGGTCGGGGCAGGGCGCAGCGAGGTGATGGAAACCCTGTTTGGTATGACGCATTTTGACAGCGGTGAAATCCTGATTGATGGCGTACCAGTCACTATCGACTCGCCGTCTGCCGCGATTGAAAAAGGCATGGCGTTTCTGACTGAAGATCGTAAGAAGTCTGGGCTGTTTTTAGTGTTGTCGGTGTTAGAGAACATGAGCATCGTCAACATGCCTGAATACAGCGGTAAAAGCGGTTTTGTCAGCCATGTCAAAATGGCCCAGGACTGCATGGATCAAATTCGCCGCCTGAACATCAAAACCCCAACCATGGATCAAATCATCAATAACCTGAGCGGGGGAAATCAGCAGAAAGTGCTTATCGCTCGCTGGCTGCTGGCCCAACCGAAAATCCTGATCCTGGATGAGCCAACGCGAGGAATCGATGTAGGGGCAAAAGCCGAAATTTACCGTTTGATCAGTGAGCTTGCCAACCGTGGAGTCGCCATCATTATGGTGTCGTCAGAGCTGCCGGAGATTCTGGGCATGAGCGACCGTATAATGGTGATGCATGGCGGGCGCATTACCGGCATCCTCAATAAAGAAGAAGCCGACCAGGAAACTATTTTGTCGTTAGCATCCGAATGAGGCGCGAAACCACTATGAGTAACACAAAAGTCACGGCCGCTCAGGCTCCTCAACAACAACCCTCGTTTCTGTCGACCTTGCGCCATCGCATGCCAAAGGACACCGGCATCTTTGTGGTGATGGTGGGGATTGCCCTGGTTTTTGAAATGTTCGGCTGGTATGTGCGCGATCAGTCCTTTTTACTCAATCCTAACCGCCTGGTGTTGATCGTCCTGCAGGTTGCTATCATCGGCATCATTGCCGTGGGTGTGACGCAGGTGATCATTACGACCGGTATCGACCTTTCTTCCGGTTCGGTGATTGCGTTAACCGCAGTGGTGGCTGCCAGCCTGGCGCAAACGTCAGACAGTCTCACGCCGATGTTCCCGTCGCTGGTTAATATGCCTGCGGTTGTACCTATTGGTGCCGGTATCGGGGTCGGTTTGCTTTGCGGGCTGATCAATGGCGTCTTAATTACCCGTACCGGAATTCCTCCCTTTATTGCCACCTTGGGTATGATGGTCTCCGCGCGCGGTCTGGCGCAGTATTACACCCAGGGCAACCCCATCAGTTTTCTGTCCGATGGATTCACCTCTATTGGTCAGGGTGCTATGCCGGTGGTGATTTTCCTGGTTGTGGCGCTGGTGTTTCACGTTGCGCTGAAACATACCCGCTATGGCAAATATGTTTATGCCATCGGCGGCAATATGACTTCGGCCAAAGTGTCCGGCATTAACGTCAATAAATACCTGATCATCGTTTACACCATCGCAGGGGCGCTGTCAGGCCTGGCAGGTGTGGTGCTGGCGGCACGCGTCAGCAGCGGCCAGTCAAGCATGGGCGTGGGCTATGAACTGGATGCGATTGCCGCAGCGGTCATCGGCGGCAGCAGCCTGATGGGCGGCGTGGGTCGTATTACCGGCACGCTGATTGGTGCGGTGATTCTTGGTCTGATTAAAAGCGGATTCACCTTTGTTGGGGTGGATGCGTATATCCAGGATATCATCAAAGGCATCATCATCGTCGCCGCAGTTACCATCGATATGCGACGCAATCGCGCCAAACGCTAATACGCTGCCGCCTTTGCGCCGTAGCGGCGTTGGCACCAGGCGCTTATCCCAGTCACATAGTTAACTATGCTCCTGGGCCTAAGCGCCTGGCGCCGCCTTGCTACAACACAAATGCGTTTGCGTATTCGCGCTTTGCTGGCTGAGGTGAACAAGAGACAGCAAAACTAAAAAGCTTTTTACCGAAATCCCGTGAGGGTTTTCTCTGGTGCCAGAGGATATCTGCCTTGCTACAACACAAATGCGTTTGCGTATTCGCCTTTCTGACCTTTTAAAAAAACGTGAGTATATTTAGCGTTATAGGTGGGAAGACGTTTCGAATCGATCAACCACTCAGGCAATAACGTGTTTCTCCTCAGCCAACAGTCTTAGACTTTCACGCAGCAACGCAGCAACGCAGCAACGCAGCAACGCTTCTCTCTTTCTGCTTTTTCTCCTGCATAACCGGGCCGGGCGCTGGCACGTCGATAACCTTTGCTGGCACAGGGCCGACGCTGCACGCTGGTTTGACATATTGCGCACTGTTGCGGTGCAGCTCACCTCGCCTCGCCGCCTGAATACGGCGGTGCTCCCAGGCTTACCTCTTTGGAGGTACAGATAAACGCTGTTTATTCTGATGCTTAGCAATTATTTCCCAACATGTTTCGCGATCTGAATAAACCTGGTCTGCATATTGCAATTCCCTCTTATGCAAGCTGGTTGACAGAGACCAGCCAGACACCTTGACGTAGCAACGGAGGCAAGATGAATTTAAGACGGCTGAAATATTTTGTGAAAATCGTCGATATCGGTAGCCTGACGCGGGCAGCCGAAGTGCTGCATATTGCTCAGCCTGCATTGAGCCAGCAGGTTGCTACGCTTGAAGGTGAGTTGGAACAGCAGCTTCTCAACCGCACCAAGCGCGGCGTTACGCCGACGGAAGCCGGGAAATTACTTTACAGCCATGCGCGCGTTATTCTGCGGCAGTGCGAACTGGCACAGTCAGCAGTGATGAATGCGGGTGAGGTGGTCAACGGGCAGGTGTCGATTGGACTGGCACCGGGAACGGCGGCCTCAGCCTTAACTATGCCGCTGCTGCAAACCGTACGGGAACAGTATCCCGATATCATGGTTTATCTGCATGAAAACAGCAGCAGTGCGCTAAACGAAAACATCATCAACGGTCAGTTGGATATGGCCGTGCTGTATGACCGTGCGCCGACGGCAGGCATTAACAGCGTGCCGTTGCTGAAAGAAGATCTGTATCTGGTGGGCACCACGGCCTGTCCGGGGACCAACGTGGATCTGGCCGACGTGGCGCAGATGAGCCTGTTTCTGCCACGCGACTACAGCGCTGTGCGCCAGCGGGTCGATGAGGCGTTTTCACTGCGTCGCCTGAGTGCGCGCATTATTGGCGAAATAGAGTCGCTTTCTACCCTCACCGCCGCCATATCAAGCGGAATGGGTGTGACCGTGTTGCCGGAGTCGGCTGCCCGGGCGCTGGTAGGATCAACCCAGGCGTGGATGGCGCGCATTACCAGTCCGACCATCAGCCTGCCGTTGTCGCTGAACCTGTCACACCGTTTGCCTTTATCGCCGCCTGCGCAGGCCGTTAAAAATATCCTGCTGTCGCTGCTTAACAAGCCGCTAACGGAAAAACGCGAACTCACGCTGGTCAGCTGACGCTCATCCTTGTTGATCTGTCTGTAAAGCAGGGCGCGGAGACATCGCGCCACTGCCCTTTCTCTGGCTGTCTTCCTGATGTGATTCATTCCTTCCTGCTGCCTGTCATATGCTTTAAATGCATAAATAAAACTTTTTTAGTATTTCCTGTTATCGATAATCCTTTTTACCCTCTGGTTATCAGATTGTGTAAAGAGAGGTAAAGGGTGTGAATTTCCAGCAACTTAAAATTATTCGCGAAGCCGCGCGGCGGGAGTTCAACCTGACAGAGGTGGCAAGCACCCTGTTTACGTCACAATCGGGCGTCAGTCGCCATATCCGCGATCTGGAAGATGAGCTTGGCGTCGAAATTTTTATCCGGCGCGGCAAGCGACTGCTCGGTATGACAGAGCCGGGTAAGGCGTTATTAACCATCGCTGAGCGAATTCTGGACGAAGCCGGTAAAGTCCGTCGTCTGGCGGACGTTTTCACCAATGAATCCAGCGGTATTCTCTCCATCGCAACCACCCATACTCAGGCCCGATACAGTCTGCCACCGGTTATTAAGGCGTTCCGCCAGCTTTATCCCAATGTCCGGCTTGAACTCAACCAGGGATCGCCGCAGGAAATCGTAAATATGCTGCTGGCAGGAGAGGTGGATGTCGGCATTGCCAGTGAAATGCTGGTGAACAACGGCAGTCTGGCGGCGTTTCCATGGTTCAGCTGGCATCATGCTTTGCTGGTGCCGCACGATCATGACCTCGTTCAGCAGCAACCGGTATCACTGAATGCGCTGAGCCACCATCCTCTTATTACCTATCGTCAGGGCATTACCGGACGCTCGCGCGTGGACAGGGCCTTTCAGGGCGCAGGTTTAAAACCGGACATCGTGCTCAGCGCCCAGGATTCCGATGTGGTGAAAACCTATGTCAAACTTGGTCTCGGAGTCGGTATCCTGGCCGATCAGGCCTGTGAAACCGAGCCGGGCGGAGAGCTGGTCAGGCTGGATGCCACGCACCTGTTTGACGCCAACACGGTATGGCTGGGCCTGAAACGGGGACAGCTACAGCGCAACTACGTCTGGCAATTTCTTGAGCTGTGCAACGCCAACCTGTCGCTTGAAGAGATCAAAAAGCAGGCGCTTTCATCAGCAGGTGATGATGAACCGGTGATCGATTTTCAGATTTAACGCTCGGGCACATCGGGCTGCATATCGTGACGGCATAAAATTTTTTTTCTGCCGTAAATCCTCTCAGCGAACGCTTTCTGGCTGGCAATAACAACATCCTGCGCTTCCCCCCACCCGATAAAGTGGAAAGATCTGAACAAAGGGGGATGGGATGTCACGTATACAACTAAACGATCACACGCTGCTGCGCCAACAGGCGCTGTTCGCGGGCCAATGGCAGAATGGCTATCAGGGCGAAACCTTGCCGGTTATCGACCCGGCCACCGGCGACACGCTGGCCACCATTCCGGCGCTGGGCCGTGAGGAAACCGAGGCGGCAATTAACCACGCGGAGTCGGTGCGTCATGAATGGGCAAAAACGCCTAATGCCACGCGTGCCGGGCTGCTGGAGAAGTGGTATCAGCTTATTATCGATAACGCGGACGATCTTGCCATCATCATGACGGCCGAGCAGGGCAAACCGCTGGCGGAAGCGAAAGGTGAAGTGCTGTACGGCGCCAGTTTCGTCAAATGGTTTGCCGAAGAGGCACGTCGCATTTATGGCGATACCATTCCTGCTCCCACCTCAGACCGCAGAATTATCGTGTTGAAACAGCCGGTCGGTGTAGCGGCAGCGATCACACCCTGGAACTTCCCTATCGCCATGATTACCCGCAAGGTGGCTCCGGCGCTGGCGGCGGGTTGCCCCATTATCGTTAAACCCTCCGACCTGACGCCGCTCTCCGCGCTGGCGCTGGCGGTACTGGCCGAGCGCGCCGGCTTTCCGTCCGGTGTCTTGCAGGTGGTCACCGGTATGCCGACGGAAATTGGTGCCGCGCTGACCGAAAGCCGCCTTGTCCGTAAGATCTCTTTTACCGGTTCAACTCGCGTGGGTCAGTTACTCATGAAGCAGTGCGCTGACAGCATAAAACGGCTGAGTCTGGAGCTGGGGGGAAATGCGCCGTTAATCGTTTTCGATGACGCCGACATTGAGATTGCGGTGGCGGGCGTAATGACCAGCAAGTTCCGTAACGCCGGGCAAACCTGCGTCTGCGCCAACCGGATTCTGGTTCAGCGCAACATCTATGAACGCTTTTCCGCCCGTCTGCTGGAGGCCGTTGCTACCCTGAAGGTGGGTGACGGATTTGCAGCCGGAAGCACCATCGGGCCGCTAATCAATACCGGGGCGGTCGAAAAGGTGAATGCGCACATCGACGATGCCTTACAAAAAGGGGCGACGCTGTTAACAGGCGGCATCAGCAATGGAACGGGCACCTGGGTTCAGCCTACCGTGCTCGGTCAGGTCACGCGTGAGATGCGTATTGCCCAGGAAGAAACCTTTGGCCCTGTGGCGCCGCTGTTTATCTTCGACGATGAAGAGCAGGCACTGGCGATGGCAAATGACACACCTTATGGACTGGGCGCTTACTTCTTTACCGAGAATATTCGTCGTGCCTGGCGGGTAGCGGAAGCGCTGGAATTTGGCATGGTCGGTTTTAATACCGGCGTAATCTCTTTAGAAGTCGCTCCTTTTGGTGGGGTAAAATTATCCGGTATTGGTCGTGAAGGTTCACGTTACGGAATTGATGAATATCTGGAGCAAAAAACTTTCCATCTCGGCAGCCTGTAATTTAAAACGGTATTCATAAATGTACGCGCCAGCATAAGCACTCTGCTGGCGCTTTTTTTTGTGCGCCAGATCTAAGTTTTCCTTCCATTCTCCTTTTTAGTGCAAGTTTCATGCGCAATGCACCAAAGCAATGCGGGTTTTTTGTGAGGTAAATCATCTGTTTAAGGCTTCGGCAATTCCGCAATAAATCCGTCATTAATACGGCAGAAAAATTTTTTTGCGTGGTTTTAAACGCATTTTAATTTTCTTAACGGCTGGCATACTTTCTGCATTACCTAATTAATATTTCAGAAAAGCATTGCCGAAATTTAACCAAACCAGCGTGTGACGGCTGTAACAAATAAGGATTCTTCCATGTTGAGTTTCGACCCGGAAAGCGTGCAACTCCCGTTGGGCCATTATATCGGCGGGAAACATGTGCAAACACAAGGCGAATCTTTTGCCGTCAAACGCCCCTCAGATGGTCACGTCTTTGCCACTCTGCATGAAGCGCAGGCCGAGGACGTTGACCATGCCGTCATGACGGCCCATCAGGCATTAAAAACCAGCGGCTGGTCAGGCTGTGCACCCCGTGAACGCGGTCGGATAATGCGTCGCTGGGCCGATTTAATTGAGCAGGATCGGCTGCTGGCCCAGCTTGAAGCGCTGGGCTCGACGCGTCCGATTGCTGACGTGATACAGCACGAAATTCCTTTCACTGCCGAAGCCATCCGTTTCTATGCCGAATGCGCGGACAAATACAGCGGTGACCTGTTCCCCACCCGTGAAAACAGCCTGGGGATGTTGATTGCTGAACCCTATGGGGTGATCGGTGCCATTACGCCCTGGAATTTTCCGTTGTCGATGGCCTCGTGGAAGTGCGGACCGGCGCTGGCTGCGGGGAATGCCGTGGTACTCAAGCCGTCAGAACTGACGCCGCTTTCTACCGTACGCATGGCAGAACTGGCGGTCCAGGCCGGTTTGCCCGCCGGTATCCTCAATATTGTACAGGGCAGTGGGGCCGTAACGGGCAGTGCGCTCGTCAGGCATCCTCTGGTCCGTAAGGTCTCCTTTACCGGCTCAACCCTGACCGGCGCGCGCATTATGAGCGATGCGGCGCAGTTCGGCATGAAACCGGTGACGTTGGAGCTGGGCGGAAAAAGTCCACAACTGGTCTTTGATGATGCGGGTGATATCGAGGTGCTGGCGCAGCGTATTCTGCGCGGCTTTACCGCCAATGGCGGTCAGGCCTGCGTAGCGGGTACGCGCTTAATCGTGCAGCGCGGCATTGCCGATGCGCTCACGGCGCGGCTGACGACATTGTGCCGTGAGGTTAAACCCGGCGTCACCTGGCAGGAAACCAGTCGTTATGCGCCGCTGATTGATGCACGCCAGGGCAATAAAGTGCGTTCGGTGATTGAAGAAGCCAAAGCCCTGGGCGCAGAAGTGCTGGTGGGCGGCGAACGCTTTGCGGATACCGATGAGGGCTGGTTCTGGCAGCCCACGCTGTTAAGCCAGGTTAAACCTGATAACCCGGCGGTTCAGCAGGAAATTTTTGGTCCGGTGCTGACGATTCAGACCTTCGATGAGGAAGAGCAGGGGCTGGCACTGGCGGCACATGACACGTATGGCCTGTGCGCGGGCGTGCATACGCTGAGCCTGCCCCGGGCGATGCGGGCGATACGCGCGATTGAAGCCGGTACCGTCTGGGTCAACCGCTACGGTCGCTCTGGCGATTTTATTATCCCTACCGGCGGCTTTCTGGGATCGGGTATTGGCAAAGATTTGGGTCGCCAGGCCTTCCAGGCCTGCCAGCGCCAGAAAAGTGTACTTATCGATTTTTAAGCACCACACCTGACAATAACGAGGTTAATTCAATGGCACTGTTTAAACCCAAATTCATCACATTTGATTGTTACGGCACGCTGATTTTTTTTGACATGGCCGGTGCGGCTAAACGCTGTTTCGCCGATCGTGTCGACGCAGAAGCGCTGGACGCCTTTGTAACTGATTTTTCCAGCTACCGTCTGGACGAAGTCATGGGTGCATGGAAACCCTATTACGATGTCGTCAGCAATGCTATTCAGCGCACCTGCAAAAAGTGGGGCGTGAAATGGCAACAGGCAGACAGCGATTTTATTTACGCTGACTGCGCCACCTGGGGCCCGCATCCTGATGTGCCCGCTGGCTTAGCCAAAGTGGCAAAAGAATTCCCGCTGGTGCTGTTGACTAACTCGATGAATGACCTGATTCCTCATCATATTCCTCGCCTGGGCGCACCGATCCATATGACGATCACGGCGGAAGAGGCCGGTGCCTACAAACCGCATATGAAAGGTTTTGAATACATGCTGGAAAAACTGGACTGCCGTCCGGACGAGATCCTGCATGTGTCATCCAGTTTCCGTTATGACCTGATGACCGCCCACGACCTTGGCATTAAGCATAAGGTCTGGGTCAACCGCGGCCATGAACCGGCTAATCCGTATTATCAATACACCGAAGTTAAAGACATTGGCGGCCTGCCTGGCGTCGTCGGTCTTTGAGGACATCGACATGAAACTGGAATCGTACTGGCAAGCCACCGCCCCGTCGTTCAGCGCTGCCGCGCAGGGGCCGTTGCCGTCACAGGCGGATGTGGTGGTGATAGGCGCTGGCTTTACCGGTGTGTCTGCGGCGCTGACGCTGGCGCGAAACGGTATCAATGTTGTGGTGCTGGATAGCGGAGAAGTGATGAGTCAGGCTTCGTCGCGCAACGGCGGTCACTGCAATACCGGCGTGGCGCAAAACTTTGCCTCGCTGGTTGCCAGCCAGGGACTTGAACAGGCCAGTCGCTTCTATCGGGCGTTTGATGATGCGGTTACCTATGTTGAGCAGTTAGTGAAGGACGAGCAGATTCACTGCGATTTTCGGTGGTGCGGCAAACTCAAGCTGGCCAGTAAAGCCTCGCATTTTGCCGGACTGCAGGACGCCTTCACGTTGATGCGGCGCACGGTGGACCCCGATATCCAGTTACTGAGTAAAGATGAGGTTCAGCGTGAGATCGGCAGTAGCGATTTTCACGGTGGATTGCTGCAACAGCGCGGCGGTCAGATGCACATGGGCAAGTTTGGTGTGGGCCTGGCCGAAGCCGCGGCACGCAGCGGCGCAAAAATTTATCCCCACCATCACGTCACCCAACTGGAACGCCTTGACGGCTATCGCCACCGGGTGGTGACCAGCAAGGGTGAAATCCAGGCAGACAAAGTGCTGATGGCAACGGGCTGCTCCAGTGAAGGTCCGTTTCCATGGTTCCAGCGTCGTATCGTGCCGGTAGGCAGCTTTATCGTTGTCACTGAGCCGCTGGATGATGGGCTCATCCGTACCTTGCTGCCTGAGGATCGTAACTACGTTACCTCCATGAATATTGGTAACTACTTCCGCACCACGGCGGACCGCCGTCTGGTCTTTGGTGGACGCGCGCGCTTTGCCATCAGCAATCCGACCTCGGACTCACGCAGCGGCGAGATATTGCATGCTGCAATGGCGAAGATGTTTCCGAAGCTGGCTAACACCCAAATTGATTACTGCTGGGGTGGCATGGTGGATATGACGGCCGATCGCCTGCCGCACGCCGGCGAACAGGACGGCATATTTTATTCGCTGGGTTACAGCGGTCATGGCACCCAGATGTCGGTATGGATGGGCCGCGTGATGGCCGATCTGTTAAGTGAGAAAGTCCGGGACAACCCCTGGCAGCGTCAGACATGGCCTGCACTGCCGGGCTATCACGGAAAACCGTGGTTTTTGCCCCTTGCCGGGCTCTACTACAAAGCAAAGGATCGCCTTTCGTAAATTCACATTGTTTTTCAGGCCGTTGCGGGGTTGTTGTGTTTGCCGAAAGCGACCAACAGCCCGCCGCGGATGGGCAATGCAGCATGCGCCGTCTGAATAACGCAGGGAATTTTCCATGTTCGCTCGAACACGTAATGAGGTGTACAGATGAGTAAAATTGATAATAAAGAATCTGACGTAACCAATCCTGCTCTGACGCGGATGATCACTGAAGGCACATTGTCTCGTCGCAGTTTAATGAAGCTACTCTCCGCCGGTGCGGTGATGAGCACGGGACTGATTGGCTTCCCCGGCATGGCGCTGGCGGAAAGCAAACCCGTACAGGGCGGGAAACTGCGTGTCGGGATGTCTAACGCGTCTGCAACCGATACGCTGGACCCGGCAAAAGGCAGTAACAGCGCCGACTACACGCGCCAGTTTATGTTTTACAGCTGTCTGACCGAGGTCGACAAGGCGATGTCCGTTAAGCCCGGCCTGGCAGAGTCGGTTGATTCTGACGACGGCATCACCTGGAGCATTAAACTGCGCAAAGGTGTTACCTTCCACGACGGTAAACCTTTTACCGCGAAGGATGTGATTTTCTCGCTTAATCGTCATAAAGATCCTGCCGTTGCCTCCAGCGCATTCAAGCTTGCTGAACAGTTCAAGACCATCACTGCCGTCAACGATAATGAAGTGCAGCTTGTTCTCGTGGCACCTAACTTTGATCTTCCCTATATGCTGACCACGTCTCCCTTCCTGATTGTTCAGGATGGCACCAAAGATTTCAGCAAAGGGATCGGCACTGGCCCCTTCGTATGCAAGAGCTTTACGCCTGGCGTGAATACCGTGGGCACCAAAAACCCGAACTACTTTAAACCGGGCCTGCCGCATCTGGACGAAGTGGAGCTGCTTGGCGTTACCGATCAGGCTGCCCGCGTCAACGCCCTGCTGTCTGGCGATATCCAGGTGGCCTCGGGCCTGAAAGCCTCAGACAGTATGCGCATTGGTCATACGACGGATCACGCGGTGCTTGAAACCAAGGGCGGCATGTATACCAACCTGATCATCCGTACCGATATCAAACCCGGCAGCAACCCAGATTTCGTGCTGGCGATGAAATACCTGCAGCCCAGAGAAATCATCGTGAAAACGGTGCTGCAGGGCTTTGGCGATGTCAGTAATGACACGCCGGTTCCGCCGTGGCATCCGCTGTTTAACGCCGATCTTAAACCGCGTCCGCTCGATCCTGAAAAAGCCAAGTTTTACATCAACAAAGCGGGCATGACCGGACAGTCGATAGAGATTATTACCACGCCGCCGCTGGAAGGCGCGACGGAAGGGGCGCAGCTCATCCAGCAGGTCGGGCGCAACGCAGGGCTTAACGTTAACGTGCGGCGCGTGCCGTATGAAGGCTACTGGGGAACACACTGGACGAAAGATCCGGTAGGCTACGGCTCGATCAACCCGCGCCCAACGCTGGATATGCTGTTCTCACAGTTCTACCTGTCAAGCTCATCTACTAACGAGAGCGGCTGGAAAAATCCCCAGTTTGACCAGTTGGTGATTGCGGCACGCGGTGAACGTGATAAAGCCAAACGCAAGCAGATGTACGGTGATATGCAAACCCTGATCTATGACCACTGCGGTACGCTCATCCCGGCATTTATCAGTTCAATGGATGGCTACAGCAAGAAGGTTAACGGCCTTGAGGCCTGGCCATCGGGCATGCTAATGGGCTATCGCTTCCATGAGTTTGCCTGGCTTTCAGCCTGATAATCGTCTGACGAAGGAGTTCGCCGATGAACCGATACATGATGTTCCTGATTGCCCGGCGCATTGGCGCCGGCATCCTGACCTTGCTTATCGTCTCGGCGGTGGTATTTTTTATCACCAGCCTGCTGCCGGGCGATGCGGCGCAAATGATCCTGGGGCAAAACGCCACGCCAGAAACGGTAGCGGCCTTGCGCCAGCAGCTCGGTTTAGATCAGCCGCTGCTGGTGCGCTATTTCACCTGGCTTGGCGGCATGCTGACGGGAAATTTTGGCACCTCATTTGCAAGTCATCTGCCGGTCGCACAACTGGTGGCGCAGCGTCTTCCCGCCACCTTTGAACTCGCTGCTACTACCACAGCGATTTGTGTGCCGCTCGCACTGATTATTGGTATCGCGGCGGCCATGAATCGTGGCTCCAAACTCGATCGTGCGCTGGTGATTGGCACGATGGCGACGGTGGCCGTACCGGAATTTCTGGTGGCCACGATTGCGGTGCTGATTTTTGCCGTGAAGCTGCACTGGGTTTCTGCGATGTCGCTGGGCAGTCCCAGTATGGACTTCGCCAGCTACATCAAAGCCTATGCGTTGCCGGTGATGACGTTATGCTGCGGACTGGTCGCGCAAATGGCACGTATGACCCGCGCGGCCATTATTAACCAGCTCGACAGCCCTTATCTTGAAATGGCCTTGCTCAAAGGGGTTTCCCCCATGCGGGCGGTGTTACGCCATGCCTTACCGAATGCCGTCGGCCCCATTGCTAACGCGATTTCCCTCAGTCTTTCTTACCTGTTTGGTGGGGTCATTATTATCGAAACCATCTTCAGCTATCCGGGTCTGGCCAGCCAGATGGTCGACGCGGTCAGTAATCGCGATCTGCCGGTGGTACAGCTCTGCGTAATGCTGTTTGCCAGCTGTTATCTTGTGCTGCTGCTGGCGGCGGATATTGTCACTATCGCCTTTAACCCGAAATGGAGGAGCTGATGAAAATATTGCTTCCGTGGCGTATTTTTCAGTCACTGTCTTTATCGGGCCGCCTGGGCCTGGTGGTGACCTTGTTCTGGTTGATCATCGCCATCTTCGGCACCTGGTGGGCCCCCCACAATCTTGACGACATTGGGGTCGGGCCATTAATGGGCGGATTGACGCATGAAAACCTGCTGGGTACCGATTACCTCGGACGGGATATGCTCAGCCGCATTATGTACGGTGCGAAGTTTTCCCTGGGTCTGGCGCTGGGCGCTGCCATGCTGGCCAGCCTGATTGGCACCATGCTGGCGCTGTTAGCGGCGGTAACCGGACGCTGGCTGGAAGAGCTGCTGGGCCGTATCAACGACGCGATGCTGGTGTTGCCAGGCAAAATACTGGCGCTGATGATTGTGGCGGTGTTCGGGTCCTCGCTGCCGATGCTGCTGATCACGGCGGTGTTTACCTACTGGCCGGGTGCGTTTCGTATCGCCTTTGCCCTCGCCAGCAACTTACGCAACATGGACTATGTCCGCGCCTCTCGCCTGCGGGGAGAAAGCCGCTGGTACATCGCCATCCACGATATTCTGCCCAACATGGTGCATCCGGTCCTGGCGGATTTTGGTCTGCGCTTTGTGTATATCGTATTACTGCTGAGTGGATTGAGCTTCCTGGGGCTGGGCGTTCAGCCACCTTATGCCGACTGGGGAACATTAGTGCGTGAAAATATTCAGGGGTTGTTTGACGGCTCACCGGCGGTGTTGATGCCTGCGGTAGCGATTGCCAGCCTGACCATCGCGGTCAACCTGTTTATTGACAGCTTGCAAAGCATGCGTCCGTTGACGCTGGCAAAGGAGGGGGCATGAACGTGACACAACATACGGCAATGCCTGTGATTTCTGTCGATAACCTGCGCGTGACGGCGCATACCGACAATGGGGATGAACTGGATATCGTCTCCGATATCCGCTTCACGGTGCAAAAAGGTGAAGTGCTGGCGCTGATTGGTGAATCCGGCTCGGGTAAAACCACCATTGCGATGGCGCTGATGGGCTATGCGCGCCACGGTTGCAAGATCGCCGAGGGCAATATTCATGTGGCGGGCACCAACATCATGGATCTCACGCCCGCGCAGTTGCGCATGTTTCGCGGCAATAAAGTGTCCTATATTGCCCAGAGTGCCGCCGCCTCTTTTAACCCCGGAATGAAAATCATCGATCAGGTTATCGAACCGGTTGTGATTCACGGCACCATGACGCGCAAGGCGGCGAAGGTCAAAGCGCTGGCGCTGTTCCGTGAGCTGGCCTTACCCAACCCGGATACGATTGGCGATCGCTTCCCCCATCAGGTCTCAGGCGGGCAGTTACAGCGTTTAATGACGGCGATGGCCCTGATTAGCGATCCCGAGGTGGTCATTCTTGATGAACCCACCACGGCGTTAGACGTGACGACCCAGGTTGAAGTGCTAAAAGCCTTTCGTCGGGTGGTGAAACAACGCGGCGTAACGGCGATTTATGTCAGCCATGACCTGGCCGTGGTGGCGCAAATGGCCGACCGGATTCTGGTTCTGCTGCAAGGCAAAATTGCCGAATACGGCACAACGGCGCATTTGATTGGTGCACCCCAGGCGGACTATACGCGCCTGCTGATGGATGCCGCTCAGCAAAAAGAGCGGCCCAGCAACTGGTGTCAGGCAAAGGCGAATGAACTGCCGTTGCTTGAAGTGCGTGACCTGTCAGCCGGTTACGGTCCAAAGGGCAGTGATGGATTGCCCAAAGTCCGCATTCTGGAAAATATTAATCTCACGCTGTGGAAAGGTCAGGCCATTGGCATTATCGGGGAATCCGGCTCGGGTAAAACCACCCTGGCGCATGCCATTGCCGGTCTCAATCCTGCCTGCCAGGGACATGTCCTGTTTAACGGCCACTCTGTTGCGGGCCAGATGCAAAAACGCAGCGACAATGAGCTGCGACGTATTCAGTACGTTTTCCAGATGGCGGATACAGCCCTCAATCCGGCCCATAGCGTGGAACGCATTTTAACGCGTCCGCTGACGCTGTTTCATGGTCTGAGCGGCATCGCTCGCCAGCAGCGACTCTATCAACTGCTTGATCTGGTTAAGCTGCCGCGCACCGTGCTGTCCCGCCGCCCCTGGTCACTGTCAGGTGGGCAAAAACAGCGTGTTAACCTGGCCCGTGCACTGGCGGCTGAACCGGATGTGATTTTATGTGATGAAGTCACGTCGGCGCTGGATACCGTGGTGGCTTCCGCCGTGCTGGATCTGATCAGCGAACTGCGCCGCGAGCTGGGCCTGTCGGTAATGTTTATCAGCCACGATATGCACGCCGTGCGCGCGGTATGTGATGAGATCGTCGTGATGCGAAATGGCAGCATCGTCACTCAGCTGGCGCGCAGCAATTATGACCAGCCTACCAGTGAACTCTATTTCGAACGCCTGAAACGTGCGGTTCCTGAGCTGCGTCAGGGCTGGCTGGATGAGCATGAAGAGATTCTGAAAGCTGAGTAACAGGCTGTTATGCCGTCGAGCACGTTCGACAGACAGACAGTATCCAGGCGCCGGGCGCGATGAGCGTCATGGCACCGGCAAACAAACAGATTAAGAGGTGGCTACGCCATGCCCGCACCGATTCGTTACGTACAGGACAGCAGTGATTTCCCGGCGTCCGCCGATGTGGTGGTGATTGGTGCCGGTATTGCGGGGGCCGCCGCCACCTGGGAACTGGCAAAAAAAGGATTGAAGGTGGTGCTGATCGAGAAGGGGCTGGTCGGCGCCGAGCAGTCGAGCCGCAACTGGGGCTGGTGCCGTCAGCAGAATCGTGACGAGCGCGAACTGCCGCTGGTGATTGAAGCCTTACGCGGCTGGGAAGAACTTAGCATTGAAACCGGGGAAGAGCTGGGCTTTCGTCGCAGCGGTCTGGTCTATGCTACCCGCAATGAAGCAGATATTGCGGCCTGGGATAAGTGGGGCCAGATGGCCAAACAGTACGGCGTGCGCAGCGATATCCTGAATGCTCAGCAGGCGAAAGCCATGACGCCAGGCAGTACCACAAACTGGCTGGGCGGCGTTTCCGCCCCGGCGGATGGTGCGGCTGAACCTAAACTGGCTGCACCGGGCATTGTGATTGGCGCGCAAAAAAAAGGCGCGCTGGTTTTCCAGCAGTGCGCAGTGCGCGGGCTGGATATTTCAGCCGGGCGCGTCAGCGGAGTCATAACGGAACGCGGCCTGATCAAAACCACCCGGGTGATCTGTGCGGCGGGCGCCTGGACCTCGATGTTTTGCCGTCGGCACGGTATTGATTTGCCGCTGGGGAACGTCATTGGCACCGCCTTCCGTACCCACCCGATTGAGCAGGCTATCGCCGTCCCTTTTTATACCGAAAGCTTTGCCTGTCGGCCGCAGATGGATGGCAGCTATACCGTTTCCGTATCGGGCCGCGGGCGGCTTGAACCCGGTGCGCAGGGGATTCGTTACCTGCGACAGTTTTATCCCACGTTTAAAAGTCGGCGTAAAAATCTTACCCTGAATCTGGGGGTGAAGCCGTTCTTTAATGGCCCTGAGGCGATGGGCCGCTGGGATCTGGATGCGATTTCACCCTTCGAGCGGATGCGTATTCTGGACCCCGCTGCCGATGCCTGGGTCGTGGAAAGCGGACTTGCGGCAATGCGGCGTGAATTTCCTGCGCTGGCAAACCTGAAAGTCGCACAGGCCTGGGGCGGGATGATTGACAGTACGCCGGACGCGATTCCGGTCATTTCAACGGTGGCAAAACTGCCAGGCCTGGTGTTGTCGGCAGGATTCAGTGCCCACGGTTTTGGGATTGGTCCCGGTGCGGGCCGCCTGGCGGCTCAACTGGCGACAGACTCCACGCCGGTGGTCGATCCCACGCCTTATCGCTACAGCCGTTTTATCGACGGCAGCGGACTTGATGCACCCGGCATGATGTAAGGAAAGCAAAATGACAGTTGATATTCGTACCATGACGACCGAAGACATTCCCCAGGTTTACGCGATGAGCCAGGCGCTGAACTGGCCGCACCGCCATGAAGACTGGGCCATCGGCATGCAGCTCGGCGAAGGCGTGGTCATTGAAGAGCAGGGCGAAGTAATAGGCAGTGCGATTCTCTGGCGCTGGGGCGACAAGGCCGCGACCATCGGTCTGGTGATTGTCGCGAATCAGCACCAGGGGCGCGGGCTGGGCAAGCAGTTGATGCTGGCCTTATTAGAGAAAGTGCCCGGTTATAACGTGCGTCTGCACGCGACGGAGATGGGTAAGGGCTTGTATGAAAAACTCGGCTTTGTTACCTGCGGTAAGATCCTACAGTACCAAACGCCTGCCCTGAACGCGTTACCCAGAGTGGAGATTCCGGCTGGATTGACGCTGCGCAGCGCCACCCCTGACGATCGGGATGCGCTGGTGCAGATGGAGCAGGCCGCCCACGGGCTTTTCCGCCCGGCGCTGGTGGAACATCTGATTACCGACAATCAGACCATTATCTTGCAGGATGACCAGCAAACCCCTCAGGGTTATGCCAGCCTGCGGCGCTTTGGTCGTGGCTGGGTCATTGGACCCGTTATTGCACAGGATTTTCCGGTTGCCCAGGCGCTAACCGCCGCGCTGATGCAGAGCCTGAAGGGCGAATATCTGCGCATGGATACGGATGCCGCGCTGCCGCTGGCCGCCTGGCTGGAGAGCCTGGGCCTGACAAACGTTGACGCGCCGATCACGATGGTGCGCGGTGACGTCTGGGTGCCACAAGGCATGCAGGCATTTGGGCTGATGACGCAGGCAATGGCCTGATGCACATCGTTTATAAATCGGAGCCACAGCGCGGCCTGCACTGGCAGCGTTGGCTGGCTGAGCACGCGCCTGATATTCATTTACACCTCTGGCCGGAGACCGGCGATGCCGATCAGGTTGATGCGCTGGTCGCCTGGCTGCCGCCCGATAACCTTGCAGACCGTTTTCCCAATCTGAAAATCCTGTTTTCCGTAGGGGCCGGAGCGGAACAGTTTGACCTGTCCAGGCTGCCGTCACATATCCCGCTGGTCAGAACGATTGAACCCGGCCTGACGCAGGGCATGGTGGAGTACATCACCTTTGCGGTGTTGGGATTACATCGTGATATGCCACGCTATTTTCAGCAGCAACGGCATCAGCAATGGCAGGCGCATCTGGCTATTCCCGCCGGTCAGCGCCGCGTCGGGATCATGGGACTGGGCGAACTGGGCCGCGCGGCACTGGCCCAGCTTCAGACGATGGGGTTTGACTGTGGCGGCTGGAGCCGTACGCCGCATCTTATTCCGGATGTGCCGTGCTGGCATGGTGACGATCAGCTGCCCGACTTTCTCGCCCGCAGCGATATTCTGGTGTGCCTGCTACCGCTGACGCCCAGTACTCAGGGGCGACTGAATGCCGGGCTGTTCAGCCAACTGCCAACTGGTGCTGCACTGGTCCAGGCCGGGCGCGGTCCCCAGCTTAATCATCAGGATCTGCTGGATGCGCTCGACAGCGGTCAGTTACGGGCGGCGGTGATTGATGTAACCGATCCTGAACCTCTGCCTTCCGATCATGCATTCTGGACGCATCCCGCAATCTGGCTCACGCCGCACATCGCCAGCCAGACGCAAAACGACAGCGCGATCAGCGCACTGCTGGCTAATCTGCGTCGCTTTCAGCGTGGTGAACCGCTGCACGGCGTCGTTGATCGTTCACGAGGATATTGATATGGACCATTTAGTGGCGTTGCGCCGCGATCTACACCGTAATCCTGAACTGGGTTTCCATGAACAGCGAACCAGCGATATTGTCGCGCGTTTTCTACAGGAGTTAGGCATTGAGGTGCATCGGGAAATTGGCAAAACGGGCGTAGTGGGCGTGCTGAAGAAAGGCAACGGCTCACGCATGATTGGGCTGCGGGCCGACATGGATGCGCTTCCCATGCAGGACAAAGGCGAGGTGCCCTGGACCAGTCTGGTAGCGAACCACAGTCATGCCTGTGGTCACGACGGTCACACCACCATGCTGCTGGGCGCGGCGGAAAAGCTGGCGCGTGAGGTTGAGTTCAGCGGCACTGTCTGCTTTATCTTTCAGCCGGCAGAAGAGGGCCTGGCAGGCGCGAAGGCCATGATTGACGACGGTCTGTTTCAGCGCTTCCCCTGTGATGCGGTGTTTGCCCTGCATAACTGGCCTGAATTACCCCTGGGTGAAATTCAGACCCGGCCCGGCGCCATTATGGCCGCGGCAGACCGGTTTGATATCACTGTCAAAGGCGCGGGCGGTCACGCCGCACAGCCGCATCTGACGCACGATACGTTGTTAGCCGTCAGTGAACTGGTGGTGCAGTTAAACACGCTGGTTTCCCGGGCGCTCGATCCCTGCGAACCGGCTTTGCTGACGGTGACGCGAATGCAGGGCGGTTTTTCCCACAATATGATCCCTGCGGAAGCCAACATCACCGGTACGGTGCGCACTTTTAACCCGGCAGCGCAGGATATTATTGAATCCCGGCTGCGGCAGATGGCGGAACACATTACGGCGGCGCACGGGTTACAGGCCGAGGTGAACTATTTGCGTTATTACCCGGCCACCATCAACAATGAATCTGAGGCGACTCAGGCCCTGGCGGCCTTGCAGGCGGCGGGCATGACAACCCAACTGGCGCGCCAGCCTGCACTCACCTCGGAAGATTTTGCCTTTATGCTACAGGCAAAGCCCGGTGCCTATGTATGGATAGGATCGGCCCCCAGCAAGCCGCTTCATCATGCCGCCTATGACTTTAACGACGCGCTGATACCGCATGGCATCCAGGCGTTGATTACCCTGGCCTGCCACGGGCTGGGAACAACATTTACTCGCTGAAACCCGTGGGATTTTGACACGAAATGCCGCTGCTGACGGAATTACGGCAGCGTTATTGCCCCACAGATTGCGATACTTAAGCCAATCGAACACGACGTGGATGAGGTATAAAAATGCAGAATGTCCTGGCAGAGCAGCAAACCTATGCGGACAACAGCCAGTTGCTGGATGTCCGAGATCATAATGTGCCGCGCGGCATTGTTACCGCTCATCCGCTGGTGATTGAGCGAGCCAAAGGCAGTGAAGTGTGGGATGTAGAAGGCAATCGCTATCTGGATTTTGTCGGCGGCATTGGCGTGCTTAACGTGGGCCACAACCATCCGGCTGTGGTTAACGCTGTAACCCGCCAGCTGGGCCTGGTATCGCACGCCTGTTTTCAGGTGGTGGCCTATCCGGGATATATCGAACTGGCGCAGCGTCTGAATAAGCTGGTGGGCGGGGACGAACACTATAAGAGCGTGTTTTTCACCAGCGGTGCAGAAGCGGTGGAGAATGCGGTTAAAATTGCCCGTTCTTATACGCAACGACCGGGCATCATCGCCTTTGACGGCGCCTTCCACGGACGTACTTTACTTGGCGTCACCCTGACGGGGATGTCAGCACCTTACAAACAAAATTTTGGCCCTTTCCCTGGCGATGTTTATCGTCTGCCGTTCCCGAACCCGTTGCACGGCGTCACGGAAGCGGACTGCCTGAAAGCGCTGGACCAACTGTTTGCGGTGCAGATTCTGCCGGAGCGCGTGGCTGCGATTATCATTGAGCCAGTGCAGGGCGATGGCGGCTTCCTGCCCGCCGGGCCGGCATTTATGCAGGCGTTGCGTCGCATCACGACTCAACACGGTATTATGCTGATCTGTGATGAAATTCAGACCGGCTTTGGTCGTACGGGCAGCATGTTTGCCTTCCAGCAACTCGGCATTAAGCCTGATATGGTGACGATGGCGAAAAGTCTGGCGGGGGGCCTGCCGATTTCCGGTGTGGTGGGCAAAGCCGAAGTGATGGACGGCCCGGCACCGGGCGGACTGGGCGGCACCTATGGCGGTAATGCGCTGGCCTGTGCAGCGGCACTGGCGGTGCTTGACGTGTTTGAGCAAGAAAACCTGCTGGCGCGTTCCTGTCAATTGGGTGAGCAGTTGAATCAACGTTTGCGTCAACTTGCAGATAAATATGCCTGCATCGGTGACGTGCGCGGCGTGGGCTTTATGCAGGCAGTAGAAATTCTGGATGTGGACACCCACAAACCCGACAGCGCGCTGACGCAAAAGATCCTCGACAGCGCCTGTCAGGAAGGGCTGCTGCTGATTAAATGCGGTTTACACCGTAATACGATTCGCTTCCTTGCACCGTTAGTGACCACCGATTCGCAACTTGAAGAGGCACTGCATATTTTTGATATTGCCCTGGCGCGTGCGACCGGACGCTTAGGATAGCCGCTCTCCCTCATTGAACAGGCAACAGCCCGGTATCGCGGCCAGCGGGGCCGCCACCGGGTTCAACGCTGGCGCAATTTTTGCAAAGCGTGACAGACCGGGGTTTTTTTGTGTTACAAAAAAATAGCGTACTTGTTATTTTAAAGTGGCGTATTTTAAGTATCTATAAAAGTGCGCTTTACGCTTGTGTACACAGAGTAGCTCTGGGTAGTAGCGAACATCCAGTACAGCTGTAAACAATGAGGGGTGCTATGAACGGCTTAATGAAACTCGATCGCATCGATATCAATATTCTGGTGCAACTACAAAAAGATGGCCGTATCAGCAACGTTAATCTCGCCGATGCAGTAGGACTTTCCCCGAGTCCTTGCCTGCAACGGGTTAAACGGCTTGAGCAGGCCGGTTTTATTACCGGCTATGAAGCACACGTCAATCTCACCAAAATTACCGACTCGGTCACCGTGTTTACCGAAGTGACGCTGAACGGACACCGGCGCGAAGACTTTATGAAGTTTGAAGCCGCCATGCGTGACGTTGACGAACTCATGGAATGTCATTTAATTACCGGGGGTTACGATTACCTGTTGCGCTTTATTACCCGCAGCATTGAGCATTATCAGGATGTGATTGAGAAGATGCTGGATGCGCAAATTGGCATCGATAAGTACTTCAGCTATATCGTGATTAAATCACCCGTGATGAAAAGCAGTGTGCCGTTACGCTCATTGATCAGTAAACATAACCCGATGGAGTTCGGCGTGTAATTTTCGGCCCGGCGCGCAGAAGCCTGGCAAGCCCATCCTCTGCGCGCCTTGCCACCCGTACTCAGGATCAGAGCAGTTTAATACTGATTCGCGTAGCGGAGCTGACAGGCTGAGCCTGATAGCCCTCGACAATAATGCGACCAAAGTGGGCTGTATTTGAGCCCGCTTCAATCAACGGAATCAGCGTGCCTGCTTTGGGGTGATAACCCTTCACAAACTTCACTAACAGCGTACCGCCTGCGACCAATGGCCCCTTCACGTTGAGACGACCTCCGCCCTGACCATCGATATCCAGTTCAAGAGTTGCCTGAGGCTGCGCCGAATATTGTTTAACGCGCACCGGGCTGGCTGCGGCAATACGCACGCTGCCGGCGTTGCCCACATAAACTTCACCCACGCCCAGGGCGCTGGCTGAACCGGCCTCCAGCACGCCACCTTCAATTTCAGTGCCGCCGCTGTAGCGATTCGCACCCAGTAGCCGCAGCGTACCTGAACCCTGTAAGGTCAGTTTCCCCTGGCCGCCAATCGCATTCCGCCAGCTGTCGGCCTGATTAAAACCGCCTTTCTCAGCATCCATCATCACCTGCACATTCCCGGTAAACTGACCATATCCGTCGGCAGCCGCCACGATATTCAGACGTCCCCAACCTTCGGCATCATCCAGGATCGGATAGCCCGATGACAGTTCAGTGGTTTTTAAAACCACGCGGCGCTGCATGGCACTCAGATAGGGAAAACGGGTTTCCAGCAGAATCTCGGCACCTTTGGGCACCACCGGTGGACGATGGCGGGACGCGATGGGAGCAAAGCCAAACGTCATGCGCCGAAGGGCACTGGCACGGTTAAGGGTAGGATCGGCGAAGCGGTCGGCACTGAGCGGCGCGGCGTGAGCGTATTGCAGGAAGGTGCTGGGTTGTGTACCGGTGCGTTGCCATAATGCCTGATGCGCCTGTTTATACGCGCGTTGTGCATCTTCATGATATGCCGTCAGATTCGCGGTGGTAACGGCCAGCGCGAACATGCGTCCGCCCATAACATCCAACGGCGAATGCATCCCGGCGACGATCCGGCTTTCGCCCAACTCCATCCCGCGGCTGACCATCTCCTGGTAGCGCTCCGGCACCAGCCACGCCATGGTCAGGGCATCTCTGACCGCCTCCGCTGTGTGTCCGCTGATAAATCCGCCATCGGTAGCGGGCGTAGGGCTTTCTGCGGGCACAAGGGCAGGCACCACCGCCACCTCTGAACGCCAGCGGTAGGGACGGGCGTATTTATAGAAACGTTTTGCCGGTTCCGTAGAGGCGTTGTTACCCATTTCATTGAGAAAATCCACCACCTCACCGAAGTCGCGATTGCCGTCATGGCTGCCCGTGCCGGTATTGTTTCCCTTGTCGTTATACAGCACCGTCGTGGCATCCGCGGGAATCTGCGTGATGGTGGTGACCTGCTGAGCGGCACTGCGCCATGCCGCGGTCAGCGGACCCAGGCCGTCCGTGACGCTATAGCCTTTGGCTCGACGATCGTCAAAGTAGGCCGCCTCGGCCTGGGCTGCCGTTCGCTGGTGGGTCGCCGTAACCACATACTGAACATTCGCCGCCAGTACCTGATGATTAAGTATCATGCCGCAGACGGGGGCCTTACCGGGCAGGCCAGTGCAATCAGAGGGCGTAATCGCCGCAAAACCATCACGAGCCGGTGCCGAAATCCCCGCATCCACCTTGAGCGTACGCGGACGCCACAGGGCCAGAAAGCCGGACACCACGCGCACGCCGGCATTTGTCTCCAGCGTGGCAAAGCGCGCATCCCCGCGTTGGTTGGTGGCGATGCTGTCAACAAAAGCCGGCACCTTTGCCGCAGGCGCGCTATCGGTAAATCCGGGGTCGGCGGGCGGTGCATGCAGCGCGGCCGAAGTCCGTGCGCTGCTCACAACAGGCGCCGCAATCATGCCTGAAAAAAGCGCCAGAAAAGTGCCAAAACGGATAACAGCAGACATGATAAAAGCCTTCGACAAGAATAATGGGCGACTATTGTGGGCGCCGGGCGTGAAGGGCGCATGACAACGCAGTGACATTCTGATGTGCTTTTCGCTTTCCAGATGAGATTCAAAAGTTTCCCATTTATCGTGCATCACCGCCCCATCAGCGTGCCAGAAACCGCCGCACCGCAACGGGTAAGGTGCCGCGTCTTATCATAAGTATTCGATCTTGTATCCCAGCCCGTATCCAGACGGACATCCGCGCGTGCCAACGCGGGAGGGACGATTCCTGGCATGCTTCATGCACTTCTTATCGGGTTAACAATGCCGGTAAGACAACATGCGTGGAAAAGGGTTAACAGCCCGGTAAGGCGGCAGTACATCACCACGCAATGCAATGACAGTCGCCAGCGCGACGGCACCTGTGCCGCCATAAAGATGGCGAGTACAGGATGAAAGTCAGTGCCCCAGCGCGCCTGTCCGTGGATTCACCTTAACCAGGAATTTTTGCCATGAAAAAACAGGCTTCCCCAACGTTAGAGCAGGAGTTTGAGCACGAACCCGTGCCGCTGTCGCATCGCCATCCGACCCGCTCGGTTTCTGCGGTCTGGTTTGGTTTCCCCATGATCCTCACCAATGCGCTGTTTGGCGGCATCATTACCTGGCACCTTGGCTTTTGGCCTGCGTTGCTGGCGATTGTGATGGGTAATCTGGTGCTGTTTGTCTATGTCGGCGCACTAAGCTGGTTTGCGGGCAATACCGGGATGAATTTTGCCCTGCAGGCGAAAAGGACCTTCGGCAGCAAAGGCTATATCCTCGTGTCCGGCTTTCTGTCGACCGTGGTTATCGGCTGGTACGCCTTCCAGACGGGATTGACCGGGACGGTGATTCATCAGACCTTTGGCTGGAATGCCCTGTCGGTGACGGCATTTGCCATGGTGCTGTTTACGGCCGTGACCTTTCTGGGCGTGCGTGCCCTGTCCGTGCTGGGCATGATTGCTGCGCCAATGTTTGTGATTTTAGGGTTTGTCGCGCTGTATTTCGTCGGGCAGACACATGATTTTTCCAGCATGTTTCACTGGAAGGGCAGCCCCACGGTGGCGGGAGCCATGAGCATGGGCACGGCGGTCACCATGGTGGTGGCGGGGTTTGCCGATTCCGGCACCATGACTGCCGATTTCACCCGCTGGTCGAAGAGTGGCCGTGCTGCGGTCATCGCCGCCTTTTCCGCGTTCCCGGTCGCAAACCTGATCGCCTATCTGTTTGGCGTGATTATTGTCTCGGTCGGCGCGGCGGTGGACCCGCTGACCAACGGCGGCAATTTCCTGCCTATGTTGATGGGGCATGGTGAGATTTTAACCGTGGTGGCTTTCCTGTTTGTGTTCATCAATCTTGGCTCGGTGTGTACGCACTGTCTTTATAACGGTGCGGTAGGCTTCAGCCATCTTTTTAACAGCAAGATGCGCCGCTGGACGCTGATTCTCGGTGCCATCGGCGGCCTGCTGGCGCTGGCGGGCGTTTGGACCTATTTCCTGGCATGGCTGAGCCTGCTGGGCGTGGTGGTGCCGCCGTTTGGTGCGGTCATGATTGTTGATCTGATTTTTATGGCGAAGCTGAGTGAACAGCGCCCGGCGCAACGGTTTCATGGTGCCGCTTTTGCGGCCTGGGCGCTGGGAAGCCTGTGCGCGGTCATCGCGCATCTGGCCTTTCCCCAGTTTGGCGAAGCGGTCATCGGCCTGGTGACGGCGGCACTGAGCTATACCCTGATTATCAAATTACGTTCCCCGACGCCGCGAATGGAGAAGAAAAATGCCTGAGTACAGTGTGAATTCCACCCCCTATGCCTGGCCGTTTGATGGCCATTTTAGTGCCGCTGATACGGCGCTACTCGTCATCGATATGCAGATCGATTTTTGTGGCGCGGGCGGCTACGTTGACACCATGGGCTACGATATTGGCCTTACGCGCGCGCCTGTCGAACCGCTTAAGGTGTTGCTGGCCCGCATGCGTGCGCTGCATTTTCCCGTCATTCACACCCGGGAAGGGCATCGCCCGGATCTCAGCGATCTGCCTGCCAATAAACGCTGGCGGTCGGGCAGGATGAATGCAGAAATTGGCAGCCCAGGACCGTGCGGTCGTATCCTGGTGCGCGGTGAGCCGGGCTGGGAGATTATCCCGGAACTGGCACCGCTGCCGGGCGAAGTGATCATCGATAAGCCCGGTAAAGGCTCTTTCTATGCAACAGACCTTGAGCTGGTGTTACGCAGTCGCGGCATCCGCAACTTGATTATTACCGGTATTACAACGGATGTGTGTGTGCATACCACCTTGCGTGAGGCCAACGATCGCGGGTATGAGTGCCTGGTCTTATCCGACTGCTGTGCCGCCACTGAGCGACATCATCATGAAGCCGCCCTGAGCATGATTCATATGCAGGGCGGTATCTTTGGCGCGGTCGCCACCTCGGCGGCACTGCTGGATAGCCTGGGCCAGCCCTGAAGGACCCGCCTGCCAGCCTGTTGCCCTGTACGCGACAGGCTGGCGCGAATTCATGTTTACGTCACCGTCTCGTCACCTCGCTGTCATCTGATCCCGTCAGTCTGTTTCCATCCCGCAGCACCTTCGCTGCGAAATCCCTCTACTGATGTGAGGATTTAATTGTGATGGAGTTATCCAGACATCCGACCACTGTGTATCAGGCTGTCGCAGCGCAACTGGAGCAGGCTGTTCAGGAACGCTACCGCAGTGGTGACTATTTACCCTCCGAGCAGCAACTGGCCGATCACTATGCGGTAAACCGCCATACGCTGCGTCGGGCGGTCGACGAGCTGGTCAATAAAGGCCTGCTGCAACGCCGCCACGGTGTTGGAATTTTGGTGTTGATGCGCCCCTACGACTATCCGCTGCATGCCCAGGCCCGCTTCAGCCAAAACCTGATGGAGCAGGGCAGCGATCCCACCAGTGAACGTCTGCTGGCGGTGCTGCGCCCGGCCAGTGCCGATGTGGCCGCGGCACTTGGGGTGAGCGAAGGCAATGACGTGATCCACCTGCGTACTCTGCGCCGTGTAAATGGTCTGCCGGTCTGTCTGATCAATCACTTTCTTGCCGATCTCAGCTGGTGGCCGCAGCTGCAACGCTTCAACAGCGGTTCACTCCATGACTTTCTGCAGCACCATACCGGCAAGCAGCTGGTGCGCAGCCAGACGCGTATCAGTACCCGCCGGGCGCAGGCAAAAGAGTGTAAACAGTTGGAAATCGCGCTGCATTCCCCGTTGTTGTGCGTGCGTACCCTGAATAAAACCACCGATGGCGCGATGGCGGAATACTCCGTCAGCCTGACCCGTGGCGACATGATCGAACTGACTCTGGAGCACTAATGAAACAGCAAACGGCCCGCCAGCACTGGCTTTCGGTGTTGGCTCACAGCAGCGCAGCCGAGCTTGACGCGCACTGGCAGCCGCTCAACCTCAAGCCTGAATTTACCCTGATCCGTCCGGCTGAAATTGGCCTGACGCGCCTGCAGGCCCGCATGGGCGCTACCGGCAAGCGTTTTGTGGTCGGCGATGCCACCGTGACGCGTGCAGTCGTGCGGCTTAACGATGGCACCCTGGGTTACAGCTACCTGCTCGGGCGGGATAAAGCCCATGCCGAACGTTGTGCCCTGATGGATGCCCTGTTGCAGCAGACAGAAACCGGTGAACTGCTGCAGGAAAAAATTATTACCCCGCTGGCGGCCTCACGTGAAGAGCAGCGTCAGCTGCGCGCACGTGAAATTGCCAGCAGCAAAGTGGACTTCTTTACGCTGGTACGCGGAGACAATGAATGACTTTACTGGCAAGTTTTAATCATCCGGTTGCGGATGCGCAGCACGCCTTTCGCCGCATTCTGAAAGCCATGAGCGAGCCGGGCGTGATGGTTTCCCTACCGCTGCAACAGGGCTGGGGCGCACTTTCGCCTGCCGCCACCGCCGTGCTGCTGACGTTGGTCGATCAGGAAAGCCCGCTATGGCTGGACCCGCAGGTGGATAATCAACAGCTGCGCGACAACCTGCGTTTTCATACCGGCGCTCCTGTTACCGACAGCAACGATGCGGCCTTTGCATTAAGCCACGCCGATGCCCAACCCAATCCAGGCGACTTCGCCGCAGGTGACAACCTGGCACCGGAAAAAAGCACCACGCTGATTATTGAAGTGCCCTCGCTAAACGGTGGCCTGGCGCTGCGGTTGTCGGGACCTGGGCTGCGTGAAGCCCGCGCCATTGCGCCACAGCTGCCAGAAAGCGTGCTCGAATACCTGCGCGCCCGGCCCCATCCGTTTCCTCAGGGCGTTGACCTGATTTTCACCTGTGGCGAAGCGATGATGGCGGTGCCACGCACAACAAATGTTGAGGTGTGCTCATGTACGTAGCGGTGAAAGGGGGCGAAAAAGCCATTGCGAATGCCCACCATCTGCAGGCCGACTTGCGCCGGGGCGATCGCGCCGTAGCGGAGCTCTCCTGCGATCAGATTGCACAGCAGCTTGGGCTGGCGGTGGATCGCGTGATGACGGAAGGCGGGATTTACGATCCCTTGCTGGCGGCGTTGGCGATTAAACAGGCCAGCGGTGACCTGGTAGAGGCGATTTTCCTGCTGCGTGCTTATCGCACGACCTTACCGCGTCTGGCACAAAGCACGCCGTTAGCCACCAGCAGCATGCGGATTGAGCGGCGTATCTCGGCTGTGTATAAGGACTTACCCGGCGGTCAGGTTTTAGGCCCGACCTACGACTACAGCCACCGCCTGCTGGATTTTACCCTGATGGCTAACGGGGAAACGCCGCTTCCGCCGCGAAGCGAGCAGGCACTGCCTGAGCACTGTCCGCATATGTTCAGCATGATGAGCGACGAAGGCTTAGCACAGAGTGAAAGCGACGACGACAGCGAACCGACGGATATCACCCGCGAGCCAATGGGGTTTCCCGCTTCGCGCGCCGCGCGGCTGCAACAGTTGGTACGCGGTGATGAAGGCTTTTTGCTCTCTCTGGGCTACTCCACCCAGCGTGGCTATGGGCGAACCCATCCCTTTGCCGGTGAAATCCGCACCGGCTATGTCAGCGTCAGCGTTTGCCCGGAAGAGCTGGGATTTGAACTGGAAATTGGCGAAATGCTGCTGACCGAGTGTGAAATGGTCAACGGATTTACCCACGACGGTGAAAGCGCGCCGCACTTCACGCGCGGCTATGGCCTGGTATTTGGTCGGGCAGAGCGAAAAGCCATGTCCATGGCGCTGGTGGATCGCGCGTTACAGACCCGCGAGCACAATGAACGTATCACCAGTCCGGCTCAGGATGAGGAGTTTGTGCTGTCCCATGCGGATAACGTCGAAGCCGCGGGATTTGTTTCCCACTTAAAACTGCCGCACTACGTCGATTTCCAGGCCGAACTGGAACTGCTGAAACGTCTGCGCCAGGACTATCAGGAGCAGCAAAATGGCTGAGCTCAGCGGCTATAACAACGGTTACCTCGACGAACAAACCAAACGCACGATTCGCCGTGCCATCTTAAAAGCCGTCGCGATTCCGGGCTATCAGGTGCCGTTTGCCGGACGTGAAATGCCCATGCCTTACGGCTGGGGCACGGGCGGGATTCAAATCACCGCCAGCGTGATTGGTGATAAAGATGTGCTGAAAGTCATCGACCAGGGCGCAGACGATACCACCAACGCCGTTTCTATTCGCCGTTTCTTCCAACGGGTCAGTGGGGCCGCCACCACCGAACGCACGGTCGATGCTACCCTGATCCAGACGCGCCACCGTATTCCCGAAACGCCGCTGGAGGAAGATCAGATTCTGATTTTCCAGGTGCCGATTCCTGAGCCGCTGCGTTTTATTGAGCCGCGCGAAACGGAAACCCGCACCATGCATGCGCTGGAAGAGTACGGCATCATGCAGGTCAAACTGTATGAAGATATCGCCCGCTTCGGTCATATCGCCACCACCTATGCCTATCCGGTGAAGGTCAACGATCGCTATGTGATGGACCCGTCGCCGATTCCCAAATTTGATAACCCGAAAATGCACATGATGCCGGCGCTGCAGCTGTTTGGTGCCGGACGCGAGAAGCGCATCTATGCCTTGCCGCCCTATACCAAAGTCGAAAGCCTCGACTTCGACGATCATCCCTTCACCGTGCAGCAGTGGGACGAACCCTGTGCGCTGTGCGGATCGCGTCACAGCTACCTGGATGAGGTGGTGATGGACGATCAGGGAACGCGAATGTTTGTGTGCTCAGATACCGATTTTTGCCACCAGCAGCAGGAACAACAACATGCACAGTGAACAACCGCTGCTCGCGGTCAATAACCTCACCCACCTTTATGCACCGGGAAAAGGCTTCGAGGAGGTCAGCTTTGATCTCTATCCGGGCGAGGTGCTGGGGATTGTGGGGGAGTCGGGTTCCGGCAAAACCACCTTGCTGCGCAGCCTGTCTGCCCGGCTGGTGCCGCAGGCGGGCGAGATTCATTACCTGCAGCGCGATCTCTATCAGATGAGTGAAAGCGACCGTCGCCGGTTACTGCGTACCGAATGGGGCGTGGTACACCAGCATCCGCTGGAAGGATTACGTCCTCAGGTCACGGCGGGCGGCAATATCGGTGAGCGTCTGATGGCTGTCGGCCACCGTCACTATGGTGATATCCGCGCAGAAGCCAGCCACTGGCTACAGGCGGTAGAAATCGCGGCTAACCGTATCGATGATCTTCCCACCACCTTCTCCGGGGGCATGCAGCAGCGTCTGCAAATCGCCCGCAATTTAGTGACCCAGCCGAAACTGGTGTTTATGGATGAACCGACAGGCGGGCTGGACGTCTCGGTGCAGGCGCGGCTGCTGGACCTGCTGCGTACCCTGGTACGTGAACTGAATCTGGCGGTGATCATCGTGACGCACGATCTGGGCGTGGCGCGCCTGCTGGCTCATCGGCTGCTGGTCATGAAGCAGGGCCGGGTGGTGGAAAGTGGGTTAACCGACCGCGTACTGGATGATCCGCATCATCCTTATACACAACTGCTGGTTTCATCGGTGCTTAACTAAATGGCGACAGCGACAATGAAGACGCAACTGCGCGTGGAAAATTTGTGCAAAACCTTTGTCCTGCACAATCAGAACGGTGCGGCACTGCCGGTATTGCAGGATGCCAGCCTCGATGTCAGTGAGGGGGAATGCGTGGTACTGCATGGGCATTCTGGCAGCGGTAAATCCACGCTGCTGCGTGCCCTGTATGGCAACTATCAGGCCAACAGCGGCAGTATTTGGGTACAGCATCAGGGCGAATGGGTGGATATGGCGCAGGCGCCAGCCCGTCAGATTATCGCGATTCGCCGCGATACCATCGGCTGGGTCAGTCAGTTTCTGCGCGTTATTCCCCGCGTACCAACGCTGGAAATCGTCATGCAGCCCTTGCTGGAGCGCGGCGCTGAACGCGGCTTCTGTGAAGCGCGCGCCAAAGACCTGCTGACCCGGCTTAACGTACCGGAACGTCTCTGGGCCCTTGCGCCCTCGACCTTCTCCGGTGGTGAGCAGCAACGCGTCAATATCGCCCGTGGTTTTATTGCCGATTATCCGGTGCTGCTGTTGGATGAACCGACGGCGTCGCTCGACAGCGTTAACAGCGCGGCGGTGGTAAGCCTGATCGAACAGGCGCGTGAGCGCGGTGCGGCGATTGTGGGGATTTTTCATGATGAAGCGGTGCGGGAACGTGTGGCGGACCGCCTGCACGTGATGCAGCCCTTCACGACAGGGGCAGAAGCATGATCATCAATAATGTAAAGCTGGTGCTGGAAAATGAAGTCGTAGCGGGATCGCTGGAGTTTCGTGAAGACCGTATTACCAACTTTAGCGAAACGACCAGCCAGCTTGCCAGCGCGCTGGATGGCGAAGGCGCGTATCTGTTGCCCGGCCTGGTGGAGCTGCACACGGACAACCTGGATAAGTTTTTCACCCCGCGTCCTAAAGTCGACTGGCCGGCACACTCGGCCATGAGCAGCCATGACGCGCTGATGGTGGCCAGCGGCATCACCACGGTGCTGGATGCTATCGGCGTGGGCGATGTGCGCGATGGCGGTCACCGTCTGGACAACCTCAGCAAAATGATTGGGGCTATTCGCGACAGTAATCGCAAGGGGCTAAACCGCGCCGAGCATTTATTACATCTGCGCTGCGAGCTGCCGCACCACACAACGCTGCCGCTGTTTGAGGCGCTGATCTCGTCACCGGAGCTGTCGCTGGTGTCGTTGATGGACCATTCACCGGGACAGCGCCAGTACGCATCGCTGGAAAAGTATCGCGAGTACTATCAGGGAAAATATCAGCTTAATGATGAGCAGATGGATGAGTTTGAGCGCGATCAGCTGGCGCTGGCCAAAGCCTGGTCACAGCCTAACCGTCTGGCGATTGCCGCGCTGTGCCGTGAGCATGGCATCGCCATTGCCAGTCACGATGACGCCACCGAAGCGCACGTGGAAGAGTCGCACGGCGTGGGCAGCGCGATAGCCGAGTTTCCCACTACGCTGGAGGCGGCGAAGGCGTCCCGCTACCGCAATATGCAGGTGTTGATGGGCGCGCCGAATATCGTGCGGGGCGGCTCACACTCCGGCAACGTTGCCGCCTGGGAGCTGGCGTCCCACGGGATGCTGGATATCCTGTCATCGGACTATTATCCCGGCAGCCTGCTGGATGCGGCGTTCCGCCTGGCGGCAGATGAGCGTAACACGCTGTCTCTGCCGCAAACTATTGCGCTGGTGACCTGTAATCCGGCCCGGGCGCTGGGGCTGGAAGATCGTGGCGTAATTACTGAAGGCTGCCGCGCCGATCTGGTGCTGGCGCATACCCAACATGGTCATCCCCATATTCGCCATGTGTGGAGTAAAGGTCGGCAGGTGTACTGATGGCCCGGTTTATCTGGCTAACAGGTCCCTCCGGCTCAGGGAAAGACAGCCTGCTGGACCTGCTGCGCGAGGCACCGCCTGATGGCCTGCTGATTGCGCACCGCTACATTACGCGCCCCCACGATGTGGGGGGAGAAAACCATGTTGCCCTGACGGAAGCGGAGTTTATTCGGCGCGAGGCGCTGGGTTTATTTGCCGTTAGCTGGCAGGCCCACGGTTTTCGCTACGGCATCGGGCGTGAAATTGATAGCTGGCTTGAATGCGGGCAAAACGTGCTGGTAAACGGGTCCCGGCAGCATCTGGAACAGGTGCGCGCGCGTTACGGCACGCAGCTGTTACCCTTGTGCATTGAGGTTTCGCCGTCGGTGCTGGCCGCGCGCTTACGGCAGCGCGGACGCGAAAATGAAGAGGCGATCGCCCAACGGCTGGCTCGCGCTGCGCAGCATCAACCAGAGGGCTGTTTACGGCTGAATAACGATGGCGCGCTGGCGGATACCGTACAACAGTTACGCCAGCTGCTGGCGCTGTCGCCATGAAACTGACCTTTCTCGGTACTGGCGGCGTGACGGGGGCACCGGTGTTCGGTTGTGACTGTCACGCCTGTTTACGCGCCCGCCAGCAGCCACGTTATAAACGTGCGCCCTGTAGCGCCCTGATTGAAGCCGGTCAGGCGCGTATTTTACTGGACGCGGGCTTGCCCCTGCTGGCCGAACGTTTCCAGCCGGGTGACATTAACCGGATTTTGCTGACTCACTATCATATGGATCACGTGCAGGGATTATTCACCCTGCGCTGGGGCGAAGGCAACGCCATTCCCGTCTGGGGGCCGCCGGATGAGAAGGGCTGTGACGATCTGTTCAAACATCCCGGACTGCTGGATTTCCGTCCATCCCTGACCCCTTTTGTGGCGGAGTCGTTCGGTGCGTTGCGGGTGACGGCACTGCCGCTGCAGCACTCCCGGCTGACGCACGGCTATCTGTTTGACTGGTATGGATCGCGTCTGGCCTGGCTGTGCGATACCTGCGGTCTGCCGCCCGATACAGCGGATTTTCTGCGCGGACAGACGCTGGATCACCTGGTGGTGGACTGTAACGATCCGCCCGGACAGGGTGGGCGCAATCATAACGATCTCACCGCAGCGCTGAAAATCATCGATGAACTGAAACCCCATCAGGCCTGGCTGATTCATTTGAGTCATCACATGGATAACTGGCTGGCAGAGCACGCCTTGCCTGCTCAGGTGCGCGCGGCTTACGACGGTTTGTCGTTGTCTCTCGGTGCCGATTTGCCTGTCACAGTTTAATCATCTAACCGTAATACAGCCTTCATCCCCCATGTTCTTAATATAGCGGTCTCTCGTCAGATTCCTGCGGCGTGAGCAACAGACGCAAGATAATGACGCACGCCAACCAGCACCGACCAGCGATATAACGTCAACTCTGGATTCGGGGGGCGGGCGTACAGAACGTAAACTGTAACAGCGGAGTACATCATGGCACAGGCACTGCTTAAAACTGTGGTCGATAACGTCACGTCATTGACCCATTCAGGCGGGCAAAAAGTGTTGTCTGTTCAGGGATTGAGCAAAGCATACGCCAACAATAAGGTGCTCGATAACGTCAGTTTCGATTTGCATGCGGGCGAATTAGTGGCGGTAATAGGTCGCTCTGGCGCAGGCAAATCGACGCTGCTGCATATGCTCAATGGCACCATTTCCGCCTCACAGGGCGCGATTATCAGTCTGCACCACGGCGAGGCCGATCGGAATGTGGTGAATCTCAGCAGTCGGCAGATGCGTGAGTGGCGCACCCAGTGCGGCATGATTTTTCAGGATTTTTGCCTGGTGCCCCGCCTTGATGTGTTGACCAACGTATTGCTTGGCCGCCTCAGCCAGACGTCCACGCTGAAATCCTTTTTCAAAGTCTTCTCTGACGCCGATCGTGCCCGCGCCATTCAACTGCTTGAGTGGATGAATATGCTGCCCCAGGCGTTGCAGCGCGCCGAGAACCTCTCCGGCGGCCAAATGCAACGCGTGGCGATTTGCCGTGCACTGATGCAGAACCCAAAAATTCTGTTGGCGGATGAACCTGTCGCGTCGCTGGACCCTAAAAATACCACCCGCATTATGGATGTGTTGCGTCAGGTCAGCGGTCAGGGCATCAGCGTGATGGTGAACCTGCACTCGATTGAGCTGGTAAAAAGTTACTGCACGCGCGTCATTGGTATTCAGCGTGGTGTGGTGTTGTTTGACGGTCATCCTTCTGAACTCACCGACGGCCTGCTGCATCAGCTGTACGGTGACGAACTGAACCAGATCCACTAACTATCACAGCAAGAGAACAATGCTAATGAAAATGAGATCTTTCGCTTTATTGACTACAGCACTGCTTACCTTTGGCGTTAATGCAGCGGACGCACCGAAAGAACTGAATCTGGGTATCCTGGGCGGTCAGAACGCGACGCAGCAGATTGGTGATAACCAGTGTGTTAAATCGTTCTTCGATAAAGAGCTGAACGTGGATACCAAAATCCGCAACTCTTCCGACTATTCAGGCGTGATCCAGGGGCTGCTGGGCGGCAAAGTGGATCTGGTATTGAGCATGTCTCCCTCCTCGTACGCGTCCGTCTACATTCAGGACCCCAAGGCCGTTGATTTAGTGGGTATCGTTGTGGATGACAAAGATCAGTCTCGCGGTTACCACTCCGTGGTGATTGTGAAAGCCGACAGCCCCTACAAGAAGCTGGAAGATCTGAAAGGCAAATCCTTTGGTATGGCCGATCCGGATTCAACCTCGGGCTTCCTCGTGCCAAACCAGGCCTTTAAGAAGATGTTTGGCGGCACGATTGACAATAAATACAACAACTTCTTTTCAAGCGTGACCTTCTCCGGCGGTCATGAGCAGGACATTCTGGGTGTGCTGAATAATCAGTTTGACGGCGCGGTGACCTGGACATCCATGGTCGGTGATTACAACACCGGTTACACATCGGGTGCGTTTGGCCGACTGATCCGTATGGACCATCCCGATCTGATGAAGCAGATTCGCATCATCTGGCAATCGCCGTTGATTCCTAACGGTCCAATTCTGGTGAGCAATAAACTGCCAGCAGACTTTAAAGAGAAAGTGGTTGCGGCAATTAAAAAGCTGGATAAAACCGATCACGCCTGTTTCGTTAAAGCCGTGGGCGGCGCGCAGCACATTGGCAAAACCTCTGTTGCTGACTTTCAGAACATCATTGATATGAAACGCGAGCTGATGAAAGGCGCGCGCGGCTAACGGCAGGGCAGTGAGCTTTCCGTCCTCGTGCCGCCTCCAGCAAGGCAGGCGGCACGAGACAGCCGACGGGCTTGTCTGCACGTCAACCTTTCCAGGATGGCTTTGTCACACCTCAATCTGAGACATCTCCCGTGACCGACTTCGAACGTTATTATCAACGTATCCGCCGCCAACAGAAGCGTGACTCGCTCATCTGGTCTTTGGTGTTGGTGGTGCTTTATCTGGCGGCGGCCAATATGTCAGAGTTCAGTCTCGTGACCATCTGGCAATCGTTGCCGCACTTTTTCGATTACATCCGCGAAATTATCCCCGTTTTGCATCTGCCGCTGCTGTTTGCCGATGGTAAGACGGAAGGGTCGCTGGCCTACTGGGGCTATCGTCTGAACATTCAGCTCCCGCTGATTTGGGAAACCTTACAGCTGGCGCTGGCCTCCACACTGATTGCGGTTGTCATTGCAGGCGTACTGGCATTTTTTGCCGCCGACAACACGCAAACGCCCGCCAGCCTGCGCATCGGAATTCGTGCCTTTGTGGCGTTTTTACGCACGATGCCTGAACTGGCGTGGGCGGTGATGTTTGTCATGGCGTTTGGGATTGGCGCGATTCCCGGTTTTCTGGCGCTGGCTTTACATACCATCGGCAGCCTGACCAAGCTGTTTTATGAATCGATTGAATCAGCATCGGATAAGCCGGTGCGCGGGCTTGCCGCCTGCGGTGCCAGCAAGCTACAGCGTATGCGCTTTGCATTCTGGCCCCAGGTCAAACCTACCTTTCTTTCCTACAGTTTTATGCGGCTGGAGGTTAACTTCCGTTCGTCGACCATTCTTGGGCTGGTCGGGGCGGGCGGAATCGGTCAGGAGTTAATGACCAACATCAAACTGGATCGCTTTGATCAGGTCAGCATGACGCTGTTGTTGATTCTGATTGTGGTGTCGCTACTGGATACGGTTTCTGGCCGCCTGCGCCGCCGTGTGGTGGAGGAATAAATATGGTTACGTTGGCCCCTGATATCATGGCGATGAAGCAGCAACATCCTGAACTCTTTGCCGCGCAAAATCGCTATCTGCGGCGTCTGGCTATGCTGGCACTGGCGCTGGTGCTCTATTACGTCTTTTTCTTTATGGTGTACGGTATTGAATGGGGCCGCCTGCTGATGGGCTGTCAGCAACTGGGGCGCTATTTCCTGCGCATGTTTGTCTGGCAGGACTTTGCCAACTGGCCCTTTGGCTACTATTTCTCTCAGGTAGGGATTACGCTGGCGATCGTATTTGCCGGTACGCTTACCGCCACCTTGCTGGCGCTGCCATTATCCTTTCTGGCCGCACGTAATGTGATGCATGACCGGGCAGCCCGGCCCATTGCTTTCCTGATGCGTCGTCTGTTCGACATGCTGCGCGGGATTGATATGGCCATCTGGGGCCTGATCTTTGTGCGTGCGGTCGGCATGGGGCCACTGGCCGGTGTACTGGCCATTATCCTGCAGGACGTGGGACTCTTGGGTAAGCTCTATTCGGAAGGGCACGAAGCGGTAGAGCGTTCACCCAGCCGGGGGCTGGGCGCACTGGGCGCGAACAGCTTGCAGAAGCACCGTTTTGGTATCTTCACCCAGTCTTTTCCGCAGTTCCTGGCGCTCAGCCTTTATCAAATCGAGTCGAATACCCGCTCAGCGGCGGTCCTCGGCTTTGTCGGCGCGGGCGGTGTCGGCCTGGTTTATGCTGAAAATATGCGCCTGTGGAACTGGGATGTGGTGATGTTCCTGACGTTGATTCTGGTGGTGGTGGTGATGATCATGGATACGATCTCAAGCCATCTGCGTAAGCGCTATATCATTGGGAAAGCGGTGCCGTTGTGGCAGCCGGGCGGGCACGATTAAGCCGCGCGCTTCGCTGCCAGGCGCGCTGGAGCGCCTGTACCAGTTGCGCCTCCTGCCAGGGTTTTGCCAGCCGCTCACACAGCGGCAGCGTGACCGGCTGGTGGCGCAGGTCCTGACCGCTGATCAGTAACGTTGCCAGTTTCGGCCAGGTTTGCTGGGCCTGACGAATGACCTCGGCACCGTTTATCTCCCCCGGCAACATTAAATCACTGATGAGCAAATCGATATCCGGCGTCTGATGCAGGAGTGCCAGCGCCTCTTCACCGGTCGCGCACTCCAGCGTCAGATAACCCAACTGATGCAGGTGCTCACACAGGGTTTGCCGCACCGCCGGTTCATCATCCAGCACCAGCACCAGACGGTCATCGGCGGCATCGGGCTGAGCCGGAGCCGGCACGATGGGACGTGCCGCCGCGACATCAGGCGCACGCGGCAGCAACAGCCGTACCGTTGTGCCCTGGCCGGGCGCGGTTTCCAGCTCTACCTGTCCACCCGACTGGCGGACAAAACCGTAGACCATCGACAGCCCCAGCCCGCTTCCGGTTCCGGTGGTCTTGGTGGTAAAGAAGGGCTCAAAGACCTGGGCACGCACGTCATCCGCCATCCCACAACCGTGATCGATCACCTCAATCGTCACCCGATCACGTTTTTCACCCTGTTCGCTTCGCCGCTGATTCCAGATGCGCAGGCGAATCTCGCCACTCTGTCCACCCATGGCATCTCTGGCATTGACCACCAGATTCATCACCGCATTCTCTAACTGGCTGGCATCTATCCAGGCTGGCCAGCCGGGCCGCTGTGCATCGATAATCAAGTGCTGACCGGGCAGCAGCGAGTGCTGCAGTAGCCCCTGTAGATTCTCTATCAACGACACGACGGAAACCGCATGGGGATTCAGGGTTTGTTTGCGCGAAAAAGCCAACAGCCGCTGGGTCAGGAGTGCCGCTCTGTCCGCCGCCTGGCGTGCCCGTTCAATCCGGCTGGCAACAGGGCCGGGCGCAAGCTGCCCTTCGGTTAACGCCAGGCTGCCGATGATGACGGCCAGCAGATTATTAAAATCATGCGCGATGCCGCCGGTCAGTTGGCCCACCGCTTTCATTTTCTGGCTGTGCACCAGCGCTTCTTCCAGCACCTTACGCGAGGTGCGTTCCAGCACGGTATTCACCATTCCGCGCCGCGGCACGGGGCTAAAGCGCAGTTCCAGCGTCCGTCCGTCTGCCAGCCTGACTTCCTGGGGTTCCGCTAAATCGTGCAACTGCACATCAAGCTGCTCCAGCAATTGCTGATAGTGCATGCCGCGATGCAAATCTCTCGGGGCGATGCCCAGCAGTTGCGGATACTGCGCATTCCATACCACCAATTCCCCGCTGTTATCAAAGAGGGCAAAACCATCGCGCATCGCCAGGAAGGTGGACTCAAGCTGGGTGCTTTTCTCTTTTAACAGACGTGAGGTATGCGCCAGAGAGGCGGTATTGCGGGCAAAAACGTTAAACGCGCGCGCCAGCTCACCCAGTTCATCCCGACGCTGCAATCCTGGTACGCTGACGTTCTGTTCTCCCTGCGCCAGCCGGGTCATCGCCCCCGCAATGGCGGTCAGGCTGGAGCCGAGGTTGCGGTAAATGTAGTAGCCGGTATACACGGTGATCGCCAACGCCAGCAGCGCAGAGAGCATGATAAATCCGCTCACCGAGTCGAGTTGGTGATGTGTCGCAATATTGCGTCTTTCTGTTTGCTGCGCCACCTGCTGTACGTAAGCAGTAATGTCGTCATTCAGCGCGGCCACCAGCGCTTTGATACGGTAGGTGGCGTAGGCGATGGCCAGATCGCTCTGTTCCAGATCCGCCGACAGCGGCGTCAGGCTTTGCAGGGCCTGCACCAGTTGCTGCACGTCGTCACCCAGCGTTCCTTGCGCCGTGACGCTGTGCCATGTGTTCATGACCTGCTGCAGCTGTTCAATCACCGCGGCTGACGAAGGGGTACGGATAGCGATATCCAGCAGCCTGCCGGTCTGCTGTCGCAGCTCCCTGTCGGGTGCGCCTGCGGTCTGCCGCAGTGCCAGGTCGTTAATGCGTTCAAGCAGGAGTTGCGACTGCCATAAACCGCTTAACAACATATTGCGCTGCAGATGGCGCTCATGGCCGGTGCGTAACAGCAGACTGACCGACTGTTCAAGCATCAGGCTGCGCGCCCGGAGGCGAGCCACGCGCTCAGGCTCACGTGCGGCCAGCGGTGTGTTGGCCAGCAAAAAGAGCGAATGCTGCAAAGCCTGCTGATTCTGCTGTAATCGTCGCGATTCACTTTGATATTCAAGCGCACCGACCACCTGGGATAAGCGCACTGCCGTAATGGCGACGTTTGCGGTATCCCGCGCCAGGGCCAGGCTGCCGTTCATATCGGCCAGGGTTTGCGCCTGGGCCTGTTCCTGGATGGTGCCCGCATGACGAAAGCTGGTTACTGCCACCACGCTGACCATTAATGTGACGCACACCACCAACAAATGAGACAGCAACAGGCGACCGCGCGCCCCGACTTGCCACGGTGAACTGCGTTGCATAAAGACTCTCCGACCGTGCGACGATGAGCCGAGTATAGGAGCGAGCACAAGGCGGAATATGACAAATATGAATGACCTCTGACATTTTCCATTTATCTGGCCCTGCTTAACTCGCTGCTATTCATAACCAGCAGGAGCGGGTAGATGACAGCAAAGCCGATACTCGAAATGCGCGAGATCACCCGACGCTTTGGTAATTTTTACGCGTTAAAAGGGGTGGATCTCACCGTGTATCCCGGTGAGGTGCATGCGCTCATGGGCGAAAATGGCGCGGGTAAAAGCACCCTGATGAAGATACTGGCGGGAGCCTATACGGCCAGCAGTGGCGAGGTGTTAATTGATGGCAAGCCCTGGCAGTTGAAAGGGCCCAAAGAGGCGTTAGCTGCTGGCATCACACTGATCTATCAGGAAATCAACCTGGCCCCCAATCTTACCGTGGCCGAAAACATCTTTCTGGGCAGTGAAATTACCCGGGCAGGGATGGTGAAGCGCCACCAGATGGCGGACGAGGCGCAACAGGTGATCAACCGGTTGGGCGCACAGTTCAGCGCCACTGACAAAGTCAGCCGCTTGAGTATTGCCGAGCAGCAGCAGGTTGAAATTGCGCGCGCTTTGCACCGTAACAGCCGGATTCTGGTGATGGATGAGCCTACCGCCGCCCTGTCGAATCGCGAAACCGAACAACTGTTTGCCCTCATCAAACGTCTGCGCAGCGAAGGCATGGCGATTATTTATATCAGCCACCGCATGGCTGAAGTCTATGAACTGTCAGATCGGGTCAGCGTGCTGCGCGACGGGCAGTACGTGGGCAGCCTGACGCGTGACAACCTCAATGCCAGTGAGCTGGTGCGCATGATGGTGGGGCGTCCACTCAGTGACCTGTTTAACAAAGACCGCACGATTCCGCGCGGTGCCGTTCGCCTGGCGATCAACCACCTGTCCGACGGCGGCAAAGTCCATCCCTGTAGCCTGGAGGTTCGTGCGGGCGAAATTGTCGGCCTGGCCGGACTGGTGGGGGCCGGACGCAGTGAACTGGCACAGCTGATCTTTGGTGTGCACCGGCTTAAACAGGGTGAGATATGGATCGATGGTCAGAAGGTGGCGATTCACTCCCCGCGTGAGGCGATTGCGCACGGCATTGGTTTTCTTACCGAGAACCGTAAAGAGCAGGGGCTGTTTCTGGAGATGGCCGCGCAGGAAAACATTGTGATGGCTACCCTGGAGCGTGATGCCAGCTACGGCATGCTTAACCGTCGCAAATCCCGAAAAATCGCCAGTGAGGCCATTTCGTCTCTCAATATTCGTGTGCCCCATGCGCTGGTACGCGCTGGCGGTTTATCAGGGGGCAATCAGCAAAAGCTGTTGATCTCTCGCTGGATTGCCATCGGTCCCCGCATTCTGATTCTGGACGAGCCGACGCGCGGCGTCGACGTCGGCGCAAAAAGCGAAATTTACCGCATGATGCAGGATATGGCGCGGCAGGGCGTGGCCATTCTCATGATCTCCAGTGAATTACCGGAGGTCGTCGGCATGAGCGACCGGGTTTATGTGATGCATGAAGGGGCCATCGCCGGCGAGCTGGCGGGCGACCGGATCAGTCAGGAAAACATCATGACGCTGGCAACCGGTGCGCACAGCGCATCACCGCTTGAAGTATGAGGATAAAACAATGACACAAACGGCACCTGTTAACCCACCGACGATCAAGCGCGCTCTGATGGGCGACATCATGCAGACGGTGGGCATTTTACCGATTTTGATTTTAATCGTCGCGGTCTTCGGTTTTGTTACCCCTAACTTCTTTACCGAAGCCAATTTACTGAACATTACGCGCCAGGCTTCTATCAATATTGTGCTGGCGGCAGGAATGACCTTTGTCATTCTGACGGGCGGTATCGATCTGTCCGTGGGATCGATGCTGGGCACCACGGCGGTGGTGGCGCTGCTGACCTCGCTGGACCCGATGCTGGCGTCACTGACGATCCCAATGGCGCTGGGAGCCGGGCTGGTCATGGGATTGTTTAACGGCATTCTGGTGGCCTGGGCCGGACTGCCGCCGTTTATCGTCACGCTCGGCACCTATACCGCTCTGCGCGGCGCGGCCTATCTGCTGGCCAACGGCACCACGGTCATTAATTCCGATATTAATTTTGAGTGGATAGGCAACGGCTATCTTGGGCCGGTGCCGTGGCTCATCGTCATCGCTTTTGCCGTCATCGCCATCTGCTGGTTTATTTTGCGCCGCACCACGCTGGGGGTGCATATCTACGCGGTGGGCGGCAACATCCAGGCGGCCCGACTGACGGGCATCAAAGTGGGCATGGTGCTGGTATTTGTCTACGGCATGAGCGGGTTGCTGTCCGGGCTGGGCGGGCTGATGAGTGCGTCGCGTCTTTACAGCGCCAACGGCAACCTTGGCGTGGGCTATGAGCTGGACGCCATCGCAGCGGTCATTTTAGGCGGCACCAGTTTCGTCGGTGGCATCGGCACCATTACCGGTACGCTGATTGGGGCGCTGATTATCGCCACGCTGAACAACGGCATGACATTAATGGGCGTTTCCTATTTCTGGCAGTTGGTGATTAAAGGCGCGGTGATCATTATTGCCGTGCTGATCGACAAATATCGAACTCGTCATCATGTGGGCTGACAGGCCACATGCGCAGAGCAAACAAAGCGCCATTCAGCAGTTGGCAGATAAATAACAGCAGGAGAAGATCTATGCGTTTTAATCCGATTGTAACTGGGCTGCTGGCGGCAACGCTGTTCAGCACCGGTGTGGCTCAGGCAAAAGAACTGAAATCTATTGGTGTAACCGTAGGCGATCTGGCTAACCCATTCTTTGTGCAGATCACTAAAGGTGCAGAGATGAAGGCGCGCCAGCTGGCCGGCGACAACGTTAAGGTCACGCTGGTCTCGAGCGGCTACGATCTCGGACAGCAGGTCGGTCAGATTGACAACTTTATTGCTGCCAAAGTGGACATGATTATCCTGAATGCCGCCGATTCAAAAGGGATTGCTCCCGCCGTTAAGCGCGCACGTGACGCCGGTATTGTCGTGGTCGCGGTGGACGTGGCCGCAGATGGCGCTAACGCCACCATCACGTCCGATAACACCCAGGCCGGTGAAATGGCCTGTAAATACATCGCCGATCGCCTGAAAGAGAAAGGCAACGTGGTGATTATTAACGGACCGCCAGTTTCGGCAGTACAGAACCGCGTCGAAGGCTGTATGACCGAGCTGAAACGCCATCCGGACATCAAGCTGCTTTCCTCTAACCAGAACGCCAAAGGCAGCCGTGAAGGCGGACTGGAAGTGATGACCGGCCTGCTGTCGGCAAATCCAAAAATCGATGCGGTGTTCGCCATTAACGATCCTACCGCTATCGGCGCAGACTTAGCCGCAAAACAGGCGCAGCGCAAAGAGTTCTTTATTGTCGGCGTGGATGGTTCGCCGGACGGCGAGGAAGCGCTGAAGCGTAAAAACTCGCTGTTTGCCGCCACACCAGCACAAGACCCGCAGGTGATGGCAGCCAAAGCCGTTGAGATCGGTTATGACATTCTTCAGGGCAAACCGGCCCCGGATAAACCGGTGCTGATCCCGGTGAAGTTAATCGATCGTAATAACGTCAGCAGCTACAAGGGCTGGACAGTGAAATAAACCGGCGCGCGGCACCTCAGGGTGCCGCTTTAACGGGAGAGCTGAGGATGCAACGCTCCGAAGTGAATGTGTTTTTGCAAAACACGCGAGACTTTTTTACGCGTCAGGATGTCCATCTGCCGCCCTGGGCGGATTACGATATCCGTCAGTGGCGTCAGCAGCAGTGTGATATGGATGAAATTGTGGCGTTACGTCTGGGCTGGGACCTCACCAGCTTTGGGGACGATGATTTTCTGCAAACCGGCCTGACGCTCTTCACCCTGCGCAATGGCTCACCGGGCGGAAAGCCCTGGCACAAACCCTATGCTGAAAAAGTGATGCATGTGCGTGAAGGTCAGGTGACGCCCATGCATTACCATCCACGAAAAATGGAAGACATTATTAATCGCGGTGGCGGCAATCTGATCGTCGAGCTTTACAACCGTGAAGGCAATGAAAAAGCGAGCACGCCGGTCACGGTGTCGCTGGATGGCATCAGGCAAACCCATGCTGCAGGGTCACAGCTCCGGCTGTCACCTGGCGAAAGCGTCACTCTGATAGCCGGTGTCTGGCACAGTTTCTGGGGCGAAAACGGCTTTGGCGATGTGCTGGTCGGGGAAGTCTCAATGCCTAACGATGACGATAACGACAACGTGTTTCTGACGCCGCTGGCACGCTTTAACGCCCTCGACGAGGATCAGGAGCCGCACCGGCTGCTCTGCAACGACTATTCCCATTGGCTCAATCTGAGGAGTGAATAATGGCATTGATCTCTCTGGCACAAGGGCTGGCTCATGCACAGCAAAATGGGTACGCACTGGGCGCGTTTAATGTTCTGGACAGCCATTTCCTGCGCGCGCTGTTTGCGGCTGCCGAGCAGCAACGCTCACCTTTTATTATCAACATTGCAGAAGTGCATTTTAAATATGTCACGCTCGACCAGATCGTTGAGGCGATAAAGTTTGAAGCCGGGAAGCACGCTATTCCGGTGGTGCTCAATCTGGATCACGGTTTGCACTTCGAAGCGGTGATGCAGGCCATCCGCCTGGGCTTTACCTCGGTAATGTTCGACGGTTCGACCCTGAGTTATGACGAAAACATTCGCCAGACCCGCGAGGTTGTCAGGGCGGCACATGCCGTGGGCGTGTCGGTTGAAGCGGAGCTGGGTGCGGTAGGGGGAGATGAAGGTGGTGCCCTGTTCGGGGAGGCCGATAGCGAAAAATTCACCGATCCGCATCTGGCCGCCGAATTTGTCCGCGAAACCGGCATCGATACGCTGGCGGTTGCCATTGGGAATGCCCACGGCAAATACAAAGGCGAACCCAAACTTGATTTTGACCGGCTGGCCGCCATCCGTCAGCAAACCGGCGTGCCGCTGGTGCTGCACGGCGGATCGGGCATCAGCGATGCGGATTTCCGCCGGGCTATCTCGCTCGGTATTCATAAAATTAACTTTTATACCGGCATGTCCCAGGCGGCACTCGACGCGGTAGAGCGCAGTCTGGCATCACGCAATACGCGTTATGACGAGTTTGCTGAACTGCTCATGGCGGTAGAAAAAGCCATTTGTGAGACGGTCATGCAGCAAATGAAGATTTTCGGCAGCGTAGGGCAGGCATAGATGAGCGCGCGGCGCGGCATTCTGGCCGCTGGCGTGATGCTGGTGGATTACGTCCACCGCATTAGTCACTGGCCGGAGCAGGGCTGGCTGGCGGAGGTGCAGCATAGCGAAAAGGCGGCAGGTGGCGCGCCGCTTAACGTCCTGCTTACCCTGTCGCGCATGCACTGTCAGCTTCCGCTGGTGGCGATCGGCCTGTTAGGAAATGACGCCGACGGTGACTATCTGCTGACCATGATGCAGGAGGCGCAGATCGATCATCGCTGGGTGCAGCGTACCAGTCATAAGCCCACCGCGATGACGCAGGTGATGACGGCACCGGATGGGCAGCGAACGTTTTTCTTTTCACCCGGCGCGAACGCCCTGCTGGACAGGCCCCATTTTGCGGCCGTTGATGACGCACAGCGCATCTTCCATTTAGGCTATTTACTGCTGCTTGAAACGCTGGATGGCGCAGACAGCGAATTTGGTACGCGCAGCGCCCGTTTACTGGCCCAGATGCAGCAGCGTGGCTATTTTACCTCTCTGGATTTGGCCTCACGCGTGGGTGATTATCGTCCCCAGGTGCTGCCCGCACTACGCTGGCTGGATTATCTGATCATTAACGAACTGGAAGCCCAGGCGCTGTCAGGTATTGTGTTGCGTGACAGTCGGGGGATTCAGACACCGGCGGCTTTTGCAAACGCTGCACAGTGGCTGGCCGGGCAGGGCGTGCGCCAGCGCGTCGTTATTCATGCGCCGGAAGGTGCATGGGGTCAGGAGGTGGGCGGCGAGGGCATCTGGCAGCCAGCATGGCAACTGGCACCGGACGACATTGTTGGCAGTGTGGGAGCCGGCGATGCGTTTTGCGCGGGGGTGCTGTTTGCCAGCCATCAGGGCGATGACATGCTGTCGACGCTGCAACTGGCTCACACCTGTGCCTGCTTTAATTTACGCGCGGCGAATGCCATCGATGGTATTCGTCCACTGACCGAGATGCGGCAGTGGATGGCTCAGGCCGTTTGCGTCGAGAGCCGCAGACCTTCGGGTTTCACCACGTCCGCTGAAAAAACATAACCCAGCCCGCGAATCGTGCGGATCAGGCCGGGTTGATGCGGGTTCACTTCGATTTTACGGCGCAGCCGCATAATCAGAACATCGATGGTACGGTCAAACACGTCCATGCTTTCGCTATGAGTGAGTTCCAGTAACTGATCGCGCGTCAGCACCTTGCGCGCATGTCGTACCATGGCGCGCAGCAAGGTGTATTCACCCTGGGTTAAGGGCACGGTTTCACGCTGCGGATTCAGTAACTGGCAGCGCGCCTCATCAAGCAGCCAGCCATTAAAACGCCATCCTTCATGGTCACCTTCCGGCGTCACGACGCGCCCGCTGCGCCTGAGTGCAGCGCGCGCCCGTGCAACGACGACGCGGGGGTTGAAGGGCTTGGCGATATAATCATCCGCCCCCATCTCCAGGCCCACCACCATCTCCGCTTCCGATCCCATCCCGGTCAGCATAATCACCAGAATGTCGGGACGCTGACGCTGCAACTGCTGCAGAACCAGCAATCCATTGGTGTCGGGCAACATCATGTCCAGCATCACCAGAGAAATTTCCGGGCGTTCGCGCACCATCGCGAGGGCATCTTTTCCCTGATGACAGCGATAAACCAACAAACCATGTTCACTGAGTGCGTCCTGCAACAGATCGCAGACAGCATGATCGTCATCCACCACCAGAATTGCTGGCTTCATCGTGTGACCTCAATGTTACTGAAGGGTTAAATGCGAGTGTACACATTCCAATATTGTCTGCAGGTTGATGCTGCTGAAACGTGACCAGCGTCGCCTGGCAACGTGCTAAACCGTGCGTAAGCGCAGAATTTCCCGGAGAGTGAACCGTGCAGGAAAACGATTGCGCTGTCAGGGGGCAATGCACCATAATCGCGCCCTGATTCGGTTCAGAATTATCTTAAGGCTCGCTTGCCCTCACCCAGGTAATCGATTGCGTGCCAGGCTGGCACAGCAATTGCTTAAGCCTTTGCAATTGCTCACGTGACTAAGGAAAGCGAAAACAGTATTTCGGGTGGCCGGGCTGGCATGCGACAGCACTGGCGATCCCTCAGTATCACAACAAACAGCATGACCATAACTTTGGCAAGAGAGCGCGCACCTAAGTGACGTCTCTATCATCGAGAGATAATGATGTTAGAAAAACTATTTAAATTAAAAGCGCACAACACAACCGTACGCACTGAAATCATCGCAGGGATTACCACTTTTCTGGCGATGGCCTACATTCTGTTTGTTAACCCCAGTATTCTGGGCGCAACCGGCATGGATAAAGGTGCCGTTTTTGTCGCGACCTGTCTGGCAGCTGCGATTGGTTCTGTATTAATGGGGCTGATTGCCAACTACCCGATTGCGCTGGCACCGGGGATGGGGCTGAATGCCTTTTTCACTTATACCGTTGTCTTGCACATGGGCTATAGCTGGCAGATTGCATTAGGTGCGGTGTTCCTGTCCGCCGTGATCTTCTTTGCCTTATCCATATTTAAGATTCGCGAATGGATTATTAACAGTATCCCGCTGCCGCTGCGCGCAGGTATTGCCGCCGGGATCGGGCTTTTCCTGGCGATTATCGCGCTGGAAGGTGCCGGAATCGTGGTGGATAACCCGGCCACGCTGGTGGGGATTGGCGATCTGACCAAGCCGGGACCGCTGCTGGCGATGTTAGGTTTTATCATCATCGTCGTCCTGGAAGCGCGTCGCGTCACAGGGGCCGTATTAATTGGCATTTTGCTCATTACCTTTATTTCCATGGGGATCGGCCTGACCAAATTTGGTGGTGTGTTTTCTGCACCGCCTTCAATCGCGCCAACCTTTATGCAGTTGGATATTGCGGGAGCCTTTAACGTCGGCTTAATTAGCGTGATTTTTGCTTTCTTGTTTGTCGATGTGTTTGATAACACCGGTACACTGCTGGGCGTGACCAAACGTGCCGGGCTGGCTGACGAGCAGGGCAACGTGCCTAAGATGGGGCGCGCGCTGGTTGCAGACAGTGCTGCCGCGCTGTTTGGTTCTCTGCTGGGGACATCTACCACCACCAGCTATGTCGAGTCTGCCGCTGGCGTCAGCGCAGGCGGACGTACCGGCCTGACGGCTGTGGTGGTTGCCGTTCTCTTCCTGCTTGCGCTGTTCTTTTCTCCCCTGGCGTCAAGCGTACCGGTTTATGCCACCGCGCCGGCGTTACTGTTTGTCGCTGTTTTGATGACGTCCGGGCTGGCTGAAATTGACTGGAAAGATATCACGACTGCCGCCCCTGTGACGGTAACCGCACTGACGATGCCGCTGACGTATTCTATTGCCAACGGTATCGCGTTTGGCTTTATCACCTGGACCGTGGTTAAGTTACTCAGCGGGCGCACCAAAGAGATTAATGTTGCACTGATTATTCTTTCTATCTTATTTGTCATTAAACTTGGCTGGCTGAGTGCCTAATTAATCAGACCGTTACAGTATATTGAATATGCTGTAACGGTTTTAATGCGGTATACCAAATTAACGGGTGACGGTTATTCACGGTTATCTTCAATCCTTGTGCGCTCCCTTCCAGATCGTCTCTGAACCACCTTTTCTTCACGCCGCTGTCCTTTTATCCTTTGATTAAACATTGCGAATAAAGGAACGAGTTGACTCTCTTTTTATTTTTCCTTTTTATTCAATCAGGTAATGTTTATTGCGCGAGACTTTGCTTCAATAACAGTGAAGCAGGTTGGGACTTACATTAATGGATTGAGTTAATCCGCCTGTCAGGAAAAAATAATGGGCAATCTGTATGGAAAACGGAATCGCGGTAATCCGCATTTGACCCTCAGTCATCGCTGGACAGGAGGCAGAAAAATGGAAAATTTTGAGATGCGCTTTGAGCGACTTGAAGCCGACAATCATCAAATAAAAATCGATCTGGCGCTTTTTAGTGGGCGCGCCATGGCGTTTGCGACCAAAGCCGATCTTGAGCGTCTGCGCTCGGAGCAGACTGTTTTTCATGTTGAAATACGTCAGCGATTTACTCAACTGGAAGATAAAGTTGAACATTTTAGCATCAGGTTTGCCGATCTTGACGGCAGGCTGGTCAGCATTGAGAGCAAACTGACTGAAATCGATGGCATATTATTCAACTTTTCTAATCGATTTAATCTTATCGATATCCAGTTCAGCGTGATAAATGCGAAGTTTGATGATGTTTACAAAAAATTCGACGCTATTGATGTGAGATTTAACGGCATTGAAGCACGTCTTGACGGCATTGATTTCAGGCTTAATGGCATTGATATCAGACTTGATGGCATCGACAGACGACTTGATGCCATGGATCATCGATTCGACAAGATTGACGAAAGATTCGATAAACTGGATTTAAAATTTGAAAGCCTGAATAACCGACTTATCTGGACGTTAATGGTCCCGGCTATCCTTGCTGTATTTGCCTGGTTCATCAACACTGCCGTATTAAACGCGGCCTGAATCAGCATAACGTATTCAATGTAGAGACGGCATTAATGTGAAATGCATTCACACTTAATACCGTCTTTTTCATCTTTTATCGTTTAACGGAACGGTGGCTCATTAAACGTGCGTAACTTACGTGAATGCAGCTTATCACCTTCAGCCCGCAATAATTCCACGGCACGAATACCAATCTGCAGATGTTCTGAAATCGCACCATCGTAGAAGCGGTTTGCCTGACCGGGCAGCTTGATCTCGCCATGCAGCGGTTTATCTGAAACACAGAGTAATGTGCCATAAGGCACCCGGAAGCGATAACCCTGCGCGGCAATCGTCGCACTTTCCATATCGACGGCGACGGCACGGCTGAGGTTAAAACGCAGGGCAGAAGCCGAATAGCGCAGTTCCCAGTTGCGATCGTCAGTCGTTACAACGGTCCCGGTGCGCAGGCGTTCTTTGACCTCTTCGCCCGGCATACCGCTGACCGATTTGGTTGCGTCATACAACGCCCGCTGAACCTCAGCGATGCTTGGAATCGGGATATCGGGTGGCAACACGCTGTCAAGCACATGGTCATCACGCAGATAAGCGTGCGCCAGCACATAGTCACCGATACGCTGGCTTTCACGCAGGCCACCACAGTGCCCAATCATCAGCCAGGCATGGGGACGAATAACGGCCAGATGATCGCAGATGGTTTTGGCATTGGACGGACCGACGCCGATATTAATCAGGGTAATGCCCCGGCGGTTGGGTGACGTCAGGTGCCAGGCGGGCATCTGATGCTTCTTCCACGCTAAATCAGACAGCATCGCTTCGTTGTCTTCCGTACTGGCTGTCAGAACGACATCTCCTGCGCAGACAAGACTGTCAAAAGGCGTCGAAGGATCGCGAACCTGCTCAATGGCCCAGCGAACAAATTCGTCTACATAGCGCGTGTAGTTGGTGAACAGTACAAAGGGCTGAAAATGCTCAACGGCGGTGCCGGTATAATGGCGCAGGCGGGCGAGTGAAAAGTCAGTGCGCAGCGCATCGAAGTGAGAAAGAGGGAAGGTGGCATCGGCATGAAACAAACCGTCTGCCGTTTCATCACCAATCTGCGACAGCTCGGTGGTGGGAAAATGGCGGGCAATACCGGCGCTCATGGTGCGGTCCAGCGACAAACCGTCAATGACGTAAGGATAAGGGATTTCCTGACGCGAAGGACCGACGTCGATTTCTACCTCATACTCTTTTTCCAGCATAGCAAGCTGCTCAGAAATGTAGTGGCGTAGCAAAGCCGGGCGTGTAATCGTAGTGCTGTAACTGCCTGTGTGAGTAAAACGTCCCCAGGCGCGGGTACGATTCTGCTGAGGGCCATCGCCCTGCCATGTAATACGTAATTCAGGATAAACAAACAGACCTTGCGACCGGGCAACGGGATCAGGTAACGATCCTTCTTCCGTGTAGGCTTTAATCGACGCGCGCAGGGCATTCACTGCATCGTCATACATCTGCTCAAGCGTATCAAGCGCCTGCTCGCGTGTAAGATTTTTCCGTTGGGCGGGCATAACTTCTCCTTTCACATGCTTACGACAATTTCCTTCAGCTTAGCGGGTTTAACGAAGGATTTGGTGAAGAATCTATGATCGCGCGCATTTTACTGCTGCGAGTTATAGGCGAGGCTTAACGCTGGCGCGATGGGGTAAGTGAAAATGCAGATAAACCCGACCATTACATCAGGTTATCCGCACAGAAAAGGCATTCTTCCAGGGATTATCGCGTGCCGGATGCGACAACGCGGCGATTTAAATGGGTGGGAGGCAGAGATAAAAAAAGTGTGTAACCATGATTTAACAGGAATGCAAAACGTTTTGCATATTTGCCCGCAGGCTACCATCATTAGAGTTATTCCCCCGACTTCTTCATATTTGGTACTCCTTTGCAAAATCCCGGCGTAGCAGTGGTGCAGGCGATTAAGCGCACGGCGTGGTATCCCAAACGTCGTTCCTACCGCACGCTGTACTGGCGTGAAATTTCGCCGCTTGCAGTTCCTATCTTTTTCGAAAACGCCTGTGTGCTGTTAATGGGCGTGTTGAGTACTTTCCTGGTCAGTTGGCTGGGTAAAGAGGCGATGGCAGGCGTGGGCCTGGCTGACAGTTTTAACATGGTCATCATCTCCTTTTTTGCCGCCATCGATCTCGGTACTACCGTGGTCGTCGCCTTCAGCCTCGCAAGACGCAACGGCAAGCGTGCCCGCGCCGCCACGCGCCAGTCTCTGGCCATGATGACGATTTTGGCGCTGGTGCTGGTCATTGCTATCGAATTCTGGGGCCACCTGATCATTGATGCTATTGCGGGCGCTGCCGAACCAAAAGTTAAAGCCTTAGCACTGAGCTATCTCCAGGTTTCCGCATGGAGCTATCCGGCAGCGGCAATCACGCTAATCGGCAGTGGCGCGCTGCGTGGGGCAGGGAATACCAAGATCCCGATGCTGATTAATGGCGGGATGAATATCCTCAATATCATGATCAGTAGCGTACTCATTTATGGCTGTTTTTCATGGGATGGACTGGGGTTTGTCGGCGCTGGATTAGGGTTAACCATTACCCGCTACATCGGCGCTTTCGCCATTATTTATGTATTAATGATTGGATTTAATGCTTCGCTAAAAATCACGCTTTCCAGTTATTTTCGTCGCTGGAACAGCAGCATCTTATATGAAGTACTGAGCATAGGCGTGCCTGCCAGTATCGAATCCGTGCTGTTTAACGGCGGTAAATTGCTGACTCAGGTTTTTGTCGCAGGCATGGGCACCAATGAAATTGCCGGTAATTTTATCGCCTTCTCTGTCGCTTCATTGATTAACCTGCCGGGTAATTCTCTGGGTTCAGCGTCAACCATCATCACCGGAAGGCGGCTGGGCAAATACCAGGTGTTTCAGGCTGAACGGCAGGCAAAGCATGTCTTTTGGCTGGCCACGCTCTGTCTGTCATGTATTGCTGCGCTTACCGTACCGCTGGCAGGTTTACTGGCCCGTTTCTACACCAGCGATCCCGAAGTCATCAATGTGACTAAACACCTCATCTGGCTGAATGCCTTGTTCATGCCAATATGGGCCGCCTCGTGGGTTCTTCCAGCCGGTCTCAAGGGCGCGCGTGATGCCCGTTACACAATGTATGTCTCCATGTTCAGCATGTGGTGTGCCAGAGTTGTTGTGGGCTACCTGTTGGGCATTGAACTGGGGATGGGCGTGACTGGCGTCTGGCTTGGCATGTTCCTCGACTGGATGGTGAGAGGGCTCTTTTTCTGGAGACGATTCAATAGCGGTAAGTGGTTGAACAATTACCGTAAGATGATTGCCAAAGCCCAGCAGTCGTGATTTCTGCGTACACCGCGCTGGCTAACGCTGGTCTGTGTTGGCGTTCAGCGTAACGCTTGCGGCTTCCTGTTTTCGTCCGTCCAGACGTCACTTCCCGCATCCATACTTTCATTTAAAACCGGCCAGGCGTTATCCCTGCGGGCCTGGCTGGTCTGTAACAACTGACGCGATGCCGTTTAATTTCCCATAACAGTTGCAGAAAGACGCTATTAATTGATCAGATTATTAAGATAATTCTTAAATTAATATAAGTCCTTGTTTTTAACTCATTGAATTTAAATAAATTAAATGAATTAGGATTTATTACTTATGGGTAAAATTTGACTTAATTACGATTTAATACTTAAAAACGCTTCCCCGGCGCGCCCATTATCCTGCTTTCCAGACGTAATTTCTTCATTAAGCATTCGTTATGCTAATGTTTACAGGCTTAAGCGGAGCGGGAGGCAGCCTGAATTCGCGGTTTTTAGCCATTTTCATGGCAGTATTCTCAGGCCAGGATGAAGTTTGCGTTAACTATAAATATTAGTTTTATTACTGATTAGGATGTGTCTGAGCTATGTTGAAATTTTGCAGGCATTATGTAAAGCTGTGTAAGATGTTAATAAAAGGAAAAGAACTTTACACAGGCGAGCAGGATGTTCAGGCTCGTGCGGTAGCTATGGTGCTGCAGTTTAATTTGTAAGCCATTGATTTATTGCTATTTGTGTGAGATCGACTGGAAGTTAAGCAGGATGTTGCCATTCTCCCCACACTTATAACGATTAATCAGCCTTGCAAAACTTAACGATTCAGCAATATGAATTGTTTGCGCGTAAGAGTTAACCAGGCTGTCTTAATGACGTTTGCGTTTAGGAATTTGTCAGTTTGCTGAATGTTTAATCTTACATTTAGCCGTCTTGTTCCGGTCATCAGGTTTTTATGAGCAGTTTCTACACTGTTCAATCTCATCGAATATAAATTTTACACTCAATAAATTATCTTATTCAGGCAAATTGTTTTGTTAATCAGGATGTTGGCTCCAAATGGCGGCCAGCATACCTCGTATGACGACATGGTTTGCTTAACACCGGCCAATGGCCACTTTTTGGGTATTAATGGAACTAAATATGAAGAAAATGGTGAACTTTCGAATTGCATTAAGCCTGATGTTCGTTTTTGCTGTTGCAGGCTGTAAAACACCGCCAAAAATGACGGATGACACAATGGTGACCAGCACGGTTGATGGCACCACCTTGATGCATCGTCATGCCATTGCTGCACCCGCTCAGTTTTCTGCCTTGAATGAAACCTATCGCGCCTTGTATCCGGCGTCCGTCATGACGCGCCCGGATTTCAGCGGCAAAGTGGTTGAAACCCTAAAAACCGGTGAAAGCTATACCGTTGTCGGCCAGGTTGAAAATAACTGGCTGGCATTGGGTGAAGACGCGCAGGCCGAAGCCGCACCCGCGCCAGCTGCCGATGCAAAAGCAGCTGATAACAAAGGTGCCGCTGCTCAGGCCCCAACCAGCGCTGTAAAAGTCATTGGCTATGTGCCGTTCCGTGCCGTGGTGAAAAGCGATATGTACGATCAAACCGTTAAAGCTGACCAGCCAAAGCGTCGTGTGCGTGCCGCTGCCAGGAAAAAGACCTGTGTGTCAGTCGATGGCAACAGTCAGGCGTGCCAGAACAAAAATAACGGTACCTGGATCATCAACTAAGTCAGGGGCAGGGAGGGACAGAAATGGCACATACCTATTTACGCGCTGGTCTGAAAATATGGCTCTGGCCCTTCCTGCTACTCTTGCTGACGGCATGCAGTAGCAGTAAGCCTGATATCGCGCGCTACAACCTGAATTTTCAGGCGCATCCACAAATCAATGGTGGCGCGCCGTTGAAAGTCCGGGTCATGTTATTGACGTCGGATGCGGAGTTTATGTCCGCTGACTTTTTCACCTTACAGAATCAACCTGCTACCGCGCTGGGAAATACGCTGCTTAACAACCAGCAGTTTTTCCTGATGTCCGGTCAGCTCACTAAAACGCTGAGTGCCAAAAGTCTTCCTGAAGCACGTTTCATCGGCATCATGGCGGAATATCAAAAGCTGGATGGCAAAGTGTGGCGGCTGGCGTTGCCTTTTCCTGACAGCGACAGCAGTTCGTTCTGGCAGTTCTGGAAGAGCAATGATGGCGAGTTAAACGCCAACATTATCGTAGACGATGCCGGCATGCGTCCCGTTAAGCAATAAAACCGTCTTCAAAGGATGATTATGAACAGAGCCGAAAAGGTTGTTTGGGCGGAAGGGATGTTTTTACGTCCCCACCATTTTCAGCAGGCAGAAAACTTTCTGCAAAACGCACTGCGTGAATGGGGCCAGTCGCAACGTCCTTACGTTTGGGGATTTTTCGATCTCGAATTTGATGAAGCTCTGTTACGGCAGGGTAAACTGGCGCTCAGTGCCGCCAGCGGATGCTTGCCAGATGGTACCTTTTTTTCCTTCAGCCAGCCGCAACACGGGCCCGCACCGCTGGATGTGCCGGGCAATATAGACCGCGCTAAAGTGGTCCTGGCGATTCCTGCTCGCCGTAACGGACGTGAAGCCGTGACCTTTCAGGATTCACCGGATTCGCTGGCGCGCTATCTGGCCTGGGAAGCGGAAGTTGAAGATGATAATGCGCAGGCTGTCGGGACGGCCACCGTCCAGTTTGGCAAGCTGCGCCTGCGTTTGATGCTGGAGCAGGATCTGACCGCAGAATGGACAGCGATGGGCGTTGCCCAGATCGTTGAAAAACGCAGTGACAACCACATTCGTTTAGACAATGACTACATTCCCCCCACACTTACCCTTGCTGGCAGTCGTCCGCTACAGAGCATGATGACCGACCTGCACGGCATGATTCAGCAGCGTAGCCAGCAGTTAAGCCAACGTGCACCCGGCACAGGCCGTTTTAACAGCGCAGATATGGTGGATTTTATGCTGCTGGCGCTGCTCAATCGCCAGTTAGGCCTGCATGCGCATTTGCAGCACCTGCCGCTATTGCATCCCGAAACCCTCTACAGCCACTGGCTGCAGCTGGCTGCTGAGCTGGCAACATGGACGGAGGCTCGCACGCCGGATGCTTTTCCCCTCTACGACCATGATGACCTGCAGGGCTGTTTCTCGCGCCTCACGCTGTTGTTGCGTCAGGGGCTGTCACAGGTGATGGAAGAGAGCGCTATCCAGTTACCGCTGACCCAACGTTCACACGGCCTGAATGTCGCAACCGTGCCGGATAACAGCATGGTGCGCGAGTTTGGCTTTGTGCTGGCAGTGAAAGCCAGTGTGCCAGCGGAAGCCCTGAAAACGCATTTCCCGGCGCAAATGAAGGTCGCTCCGGTCACGAAAATTCGCGACCTCGTGCAGTTGCAGTTGCCGGGCCTTGCCCTGAAAGCCATGCCGGGCGCGCCGCCGCAGATCCCATGGCATGCAGGTTACAGCTATTTTGAGTTGGATAAGAACAGCGAGCTGTGGCAGGAGATGGAACGATCGGGTGCCTTCGCGCTGCACCTTGCCGGTGATTTTCCGGGCCTGAACATGGAGTTCTGGGCCATTCGCAGTCAGTCAGAATAATTCAAACTGAGCAGGCATGATGCAGGAACAAAATAAACCGAACAGTGATGCATTTCAGCAGGATCTTAGCCATCAGAATATTTTGGTGGCAGCCGCTAATCCGCTGATTAACGCGATTCCACAGATTCGTCACTCCGTGTCGCATGACGATCCCGCACGTTTACGTCAACAGCTTATCGACCAGATCCGCCGTTTCGAGCTGGCCTGCCAGCAGTCCGGTCTGAGTTATGAGGTGATCGTAGGCGCGCGTTATTGTTTGTGTACGGCACTTGATGAAGCTGCAGCACTGACGCCCTGGGGAAGCCGTGGCGTGTGGACCAGTAATGGCTTGCTGGTGACCTTCCACAATGAAACCTGGGGCGGTGAAAAGTTTTTCCAGTTGCTGGCTAAGCTTTCGCAAAATCCGCGTCAGCACATCCTGTTACTGGAGCTGATCTATTTCTGCTTACTGCTTGGTTTTGAAGGGCGCTATCGGGTTTTAGATAATGGCCGTTCTCAACTGGACACCATTAAACAGCGTCTGTTGCAGATGATTCGAAGCGTCAGGGGCAGCTTTGCCGCTGCGTTATCGCCGCATCCGACTGACCAGCCAGTATTGCGCAAACTGTGGCGACCGATGATTCCGCTGTGGGCCTGCGCGGCGCTGGCCGGTCTGGCTGCCTGCCTGTTCTATATTGTGCTGAACTGGCGTCTGGGGGATTACACCTCGCCAGTCCTGGCAAAAATTTATCAGACGACGCTGCCAGAAGTGCAGATCCGCAATCCGGCACCGCCGCCGCCGCCGTCCCTGAACCTGAAGTCCTTCCTCAAGCCTGAAATCGACGAAGGCCTGGTTGCCGTGCGCGACGAGGCAGATCAAAGCGTGGTGACGTTGAAAGGAGATGGCCTGTTCGCTTCCGGCTCGACAGAGATTCGCGGACGTTATGACGCCGTCATCCAGCGTATTGCTGAAGCCATGAATAATGTCAGTGGGAAAATTCTGGTGGTGGGCTACAGCGATAACGTTCCGATTCGCAGTGCCCGATTCGCGTCCAACTATGAGCTGTCACTGGCGCGAGCCCAGTCCGTGCAGACCGTGTTGCAAAAACAGTTGGCTAAACCATCACGCGTTAAAGCGGAAGGGCGTGGCGAAACGCATCCGTTGGTGCCGAATAACAGTGCAGAAAACCGCGCACGTAATCGTCGTGTCGAGATTACATTGCAGGTCGCACCTGATACGACGCAAGCTGAACTCAACGGCCTGGCGAGAGGGAACTAATCCATGCTGAACGTACTATTTGCGGTACTGACCAGCCGTCTGGCCTGGGGTTTTGTCGGTATTACCGCGTTATCATTTATTATCTGGGTTATCGGCCCGGTGTTCTCAATTGTGGATTCTCGCCCGCTGGAGTCTGAACAGAACCGCATGATCAGCATTGCGCTGCTCTATGTCGTCTGGGGCCTCAGCCAGGCGATTCCGCGCGTTTACAACTACTGGCTGAACCGGAAACTGATGTCCAGCCTGGAGAGTAATAAGTCGGATGCGCCGGAAGAAGACCGCAAGCGTCTGACCAGTGAAGATCAGGTGCTGGCGACTCGCTTCTCTGAAGCCACAGAGATGCTTAAAAAAGCACACTTTCAGCGTCAGAGCAGTAAAGGTGCGCCTTTCTGGGCACAGCGCTTCAGTCATCAATATCTCTATCAACTGCCGTGGTACATGATTATCGGCGCACCGGGTGCCGGTAAAACGACGGCCCTGGTGAACTCCGGGTTGCAGTTCCCACTGGCGGATAAGTTCGGTAAGGCCGCACTGCGCGGGATTGGCGGTACGCGTAACTGCGACTGGTGGTTTACTAACGAAGCCGTGTTGCTCGATACAGCAGGACGTTATACCACCCAGGAAAGCCAGCAGGAGCGGGATGCCGGTGAATGGCATCAGTTCCTTGAACTCCTGCGTAAATACCGTGGACGCCAGCCGGTTAACGGCGTCATCGTGACCTTGAGTGTGGCGGATCTGTTATCCCAGTCACCTGAGGCCATGCGTAATCAGGCGGTGGCGTTGCGCCAGCGACTGATGGAGTTGCATGACCAACTCGGTATCCGTTTCCCGGTGTACGTTCTGGTTACCAAAACCGACCTGTTAAAAGGCTTCCGCAGCTATTTTTCCAGCCTGGACAAGGCACAGCGCGAGCAGATTTGGGGCTTTACTTTCCCTTGGGCAAAAGCATCAACGGCAGACTTTGAACTCAGCAGCCAGTTTCAGCAGGAATATTCGCTGCTGCAACAGCGACTGGATGCGGGACTTGCCGATGTCCTGTTGGCGGAAAGTGATGCTCAGGCTCGTGCCGAAAGCTACCTGTTTCCACAGGAATTTGCCGCGCTGCGCCCACAGTTGGCCGAAGCGCTGGATATCCTGTTTGCACGTTCCGATTTTGAAACCCAGTTTGCGCCGCGCGGTATCTACTTCGCCAGCGGTACGCAGGAAGGATTACCCTTTGACCGCGTGATGGGTGAACTGACGCGTGCGCTGCATCTGCCGGGCCAACAGCAAGGGGAATCAGGCAGTTGGGACAAGGTCGATAAAGACGCACCGATTCCGCAAAACAAAGGCCAGAGCTTTTTCCTTAAGGGCGTGCTGGAAAATGTCATCTTCCAGGAGTCCGGTCTGGCCGGCAGTAACCGCTGGTGGGAATTACGTAACCGGGTGGGCTTGTGGTCTGGCTATGTTGCGTTACTGGTCATTGTACTGATTGCGGGTGCACTGTGGCTGGTGAGTTATAACAAAAACAAAACCTACCTGCAGGAGATGGCCGCGAAAAGCCCACAGGTTGAGCAACTGGGCGACAAGCTACAAAAAGAGGTAAATGGCAACCTGTTTGTGTTGGTGCCTTATCTCAACACGCTGCTGCACCTTCCTGAAAGTGAATCCTTTTCTCTGGATCATCCCCCGCTTACGCGCCGGATGGGCCTGTACCGCGGAACGGAAGTCAGTGATGCCACCCAGGCCTTGTATGACCGGGCGCTGAAGCAGTTGCTGATGCCACAGGTTGCACAGAACATTACCCGCTGGCTGCGCAATGACACCGGGAGTGATGCCGACTACAGCTATGAAGCGCTCAAGGCTTATCAGATGCTGTACCAGCCAAAACACTACGACGGTAAATTTCTCCAGGCATGGATGATGTTAAACATTTCTCGCGAATTGCCGCAGGACGTGACCCAGGCGGAAGTGAAGCAACTGGCGTGGCATCTGCAGCAGCTCCTGGAGACGCAGATTCAGTCCTCGCCGTATGCGAAGGATGATGCGCTGGTAAAGCGCGAGCAGGCGCTGATTAGTCAGATGCCGCTGTCACAGCGCGTTTACGGACGCCTGAAACGCCTGCTGGAACGCGATGGCTCACTGTCACCGGTTACCCTGTCAGCCCTGGGCGGGCCACAAAGTGAACTGGTGTTTTCACGTAAAAGCGGTAAGTCAGTCAACGACGGCGTGTCCGGGCTCTTTACGCCAGACGGTTACTGGAATCATGTTGATAAACAGATCGCGCCGGTGACGGATGCGCTCTACAAGGATGATACCTGGGTGCTGGGTGCCGAGACAGCCCATGAAGACAGCAAACAAACCGACCTTGCGGTGCGCCAGCTGTATATTCAGGACTACATCCGGCAGTGGGAGCAGTTTCTCAGCGACATTCAGCTCAACAGTAATGCCGATCTGACGCAGCGTATTAATACGGCACGCCTGCTGTCAGGCAATCATTCACCGTTGCGCCAGTTGGTGATTAACCTGAGCAAACAGCTCACGCTGACCCGCGCACAGCCTGAAGACAAGAACGCAAAAGACCCGTCTGCATCTTCAGATAACAGTGCGACCCGAACGCTACAGGCGCTGTTTACTTCGCCACGTACCAACGGTGAGCAGGCAGCCGTGCAGCAAACGCCTGAGCAAGCGGTCACCGCGCATTTTGCGCCGATTATTGAACTCGCACAGCCCTTGCAGCAAGGCAGCAAAGTGCTGGCCGTCGATGATTTCCTGAAGCAGATTGACGATCTTTATCGCTACCTGACTGCCGTGCAGGATGCCGCCAACAGCGGTATGCCACCGCCGTCTGGTGATGCGATAAGCCGTCTGCAGGCCAGCGCCGGACGCTTGCCTGGCTCGCTGCAAAATATGGTGTCCGGTATGGCTGTCGGCGCCAGCAGCGATGCACAACGTCGCGATATGGATAATGTCCGTAAACGCATCACCATGGAGGTGGGCAGTTTCTGCCGTCAGGCTATCGCAGGTCGTTACCCGTTGGTGCGTAATGGACGAAGCGAAGTCACACCGGATGACCTGGCGCGCATGTTTGCACCGGGCACCGGACTGATGGACAGTTTTTTCCGTGACAATCTGGCCAGCAAAGTGGATACCACGCGTGCCGCATGGCGTTTCACGCCCGGCATTGACGGTAAAACGTTACCCGGCGGCGAAGCCTTACTGCGTCCTTTCCAGCAGGCTCAGTCGATTCGTGATGCCTTCTTTGCCAATGGCGCTACCACGCCATCCTTCCGCGTGACATTGCGTACGGTGAAGATGGATAACGATATCCTGAATATGACATTGGACGTGGATGGACAGATTTTACGCTATAGTCATGGACCACAGGCCGTTCAGTTAGTGAGCTGGCCCGGTCCGGGCGGGACAAGTCAGGTACGTATGCAACTGGGTCTGACGAATGGCACCACCTCGACCCTGACCACCAGCGGCCCATGGGCGCTCAACCGCTTCTTTGACCGCGCGCGGGTAACGTCGGTAGGTGGGCTGACTCGCGAAGCCAGCTTCAGTGTGGATGGTCATAATGTGACGCTGTCATTCACGCCTGGCAGCATTCGTAATCCTTTCCAGCTACCCGCATTTAGCTGTCCCTGAAACAGGATCTGACTATGACCCATTACGCAGCACCTGGCTGGTACGGTAAACTGCCCAGTTCGGGTGATTTTGTGAAACGACGCTTTCCCGATACCTTGCAGCGCCAGTGGTCTAACTGGTTTCAGGTGGGATTGCATCACTGGCAAACCAGTGCTGAAGGCGAAAATGCCCCCTCACGGGCTTTTCTTAAAGCGCCGGTGTGGAACTTTGTGGTGCCGCCTATGCTCGGCACACAACTGATCCAAATGGGTTGTCTGACGGCCGCACGTGACAGCGTGGGACGCCATTATCCACTCTGCGCCTTACGTTATTTTACGCCGACCGAATGGATGCCTTCATTACTGGCACGCACGGGCGACTGGTATCACCAGATGGGGAATACCTTATTGCGCGCGGTGCAGGATGGCGGAACACCCGAGCAGTTCGACCAGGCGCTGTTGAGTATTCCACTGCCTCAGCCTCAGCAGGACGAGGAGTCATCGGATATTCTGGCGGTTATCGGCAGCGGAGAACAAGATTCAACACTGAGCTGGCATTTGCCGTCACAAAGCTTTGATCCCCAGTTCCAGACCAGTTTCTGGTGGACGAATCAGAGCGATGGCTTCCCGCTTTATACCCATGTCCACAGTGGAAACTTCACGGCGCAGTTATTTTCACTGTTGTTTGATCCGGCGGGCGGTGCAAAGCCGGGACGAAATGGACTTTATCCTCCTATGTTTGAATCCTGAGGCGAAGCGGATGAGTATTGATATTGACACCTTGCTGATACCGGTAAGCCACGATAATCCGTGCGGTGAAAACCTGGAGTACGATGCGGATTTTCAGGCGATGGAACAGGCCAGTGTGGGGAAAGGCGAACAGCAGTTCGGTAACACTATTATCCCGGCTGAACCCGCCGACTGGAATAAAGTGGAAAAGCTGGCGCTGGAGCTACTGACCCGCAGCAAAGATTTACGCGTCATGCTGACGCTGACACATGCCTGGACGCGCCTCAAAGGGCTGCCAGGTTATGCCCAGGGGCTGCAATTGATTGAGCAGGCGATGCTGCAGTACTGGGAGCCGCTCTGGCCCCGCCTCGAAGAAGATGGCGAGCACGATCCTTTTTATCGCATCAATGCGCTCGCGGTGCTGGGCGATCAGTCGGCACTGACCGGCGCGGTGCGTCAGTCATGGCTCATGCGCTATGCGTCCGACGGTATTACACTGCGTGATGCCTCAGCCCTGTGTGACGGCAGCAAAACAGAGGTGGCCGACTACCCAGGTGGGCTGCCACGTCTCAATGACGAACTGGCGCGCGGCGAACAACCGGGCATTGCGGCCATCCAGAACATTGCCGAGCGTTTGCAGAATATTCGGCGCATTGTGGTGGAAAAACTGGATGAAACGGCCTTACCGGATATGAGTCAGCTGCAGCGCAGCATTGCGATGCTGAATGAGCGCTGCCAGGCCACGGATATCGAATCATTACATTCACTGGCGGCTGCGGTGCAGTCAGCACCGGAAACCGAGCGTCAGGCCAGTCCTGCCGCCCCGCGTGCCGCGACTGACTGGCGCAGTGCTCAACTGAATTCTCGGGCAGAAGCCCAACTTATGCTGGAAAAAGTCAAACAGTACTTCAGCCAGCATGAGCCGAGTCATCCGGCGCCGCTGATGATAGACAGGGTACAACGCCTGATCGAACTGGATTTTTTGGACATCATTCGCGATCTCGCGCCCGATGGTGTACATCAGTTAGAGAACATTTTTGGACGCCGCGACTAAGCTAACAGTCAAGCCTTTACGCAGCGAGACCTGCGCGCCTCCTGCGAGCCTATACCCGCGCATTATTTATGGAGAGAACCATGCCAACAATGAAGTCCAGTGGGCAGAAATTTATCGCCCGCAATCGCGCGCCCCGCGTTCAGATTGAATATGACGTGGAAGTTTATGGTGCCGAACGCAAAATTCAGTTGCCATTCATCATGGGTGTCCTGGCCGATTTAGCCGGTAAACCGCTGGAGCCGCAGGCCAGCGTTGACGATCGTAAATTCATGGAAATCGACATCGACAATTTCGATGAGCGTATGAAAGCCATGAAGCCACGCGCCGCATTCCAGGTAGACAACACGCTGAACGGCGACGGCAAACTCAACATCGATCTGACCTTTGAAAGCATGGACGATTTTTCTCCAGATGCCATTGCCCGCAAAGTTGACCCGTTGAACAGTCTGCTGGAAGCACGCACCCAGCTCTCAAATCTGCTGACCTATATGGACGGCAAAAACGGGGCTGAAGAGCTTATCGGTAAGATTTTACAGGACCCATCACTGATGCAGGCGCTGTCACACGTGCCTAAGCAGCCCGATGCCCCTGAAGGTAAGGAGGAGCAGTAATGAACCAGACTTCTCAACAACCGCAATCGCAGGGCGGCGCCAGCTTTAGCCAGGATGAATTCAGTGCGTTACTGAACAAAGAATTCCGTCCTAAAAGCGATCAGGCGCGCGAAGCGGTAGAAAGCGCGGTAAAAACGCTGGCACAGCAGGCGCTGGAAAACACCGTTACGATGTCCAGCGATGCCTACCGCACGATTCAGGCGCTGATCGCTGAAATTGACGAAAAGTTGTCTCAGCAGGTAAACCAGATTATTCACCACGATGACTTTCAGAAGCTGGAAAGCGCCTGGCGCGGTCTGAGCTACCTGGTGAACAACACTGAAACTGATGAAATGCTCAAGATTCGCTTTATGAGTATTTCTAAGCAGGAACTGAGCCGCACGCTGAAACGTTATAAAGGCGTGGGCTGGGATCAGAGCCCGCTGTTCAAGAAAATCTACGAGCAGGAATATGGCCAGTTTGGTGGTGAACCCTTTGGCTGCCTGGTTGGCGATTACTATTTCGATCACAGCCCGCAGGATGTCGAGCTGTTGGGCGAGATGGCGCGTATTGGTGCTGCGGCCCACTGTCCGTTTATCACCGGTACGGCCCCAAGCGTTATGCAGATGGAATCCTGGCAGGAACTGGCTAATCCACGCGATCTGACCAAAATCTTCCAGAACACCGAATATGCTGCATGGCGCAGCCTGCGTGAGTCGGAAGATGCGCGCTATCTGGGCCTGGTCATGCCGCGTTTCCTGTCTCGTCTGCCTTACGGTATCCGCACCAATCCGGTTGACAGCTTTGATTTTGAAGAGCAGACCGACGGTTCCGATCACGGCAACTATAGCTGGACCAACGCAGCCTATGCGATGGCGGCTAACATCAACCGTTCATTCAAAGAGTATGGCTGGTGCACATCGATTCGTGGCGTAGAGTCGGGCGGGGCAGTGGAAGATCTGCCGTGCCACACCTTCCCAAGCGATGACGGCGGTGTGGACATGAAGTGTCCAACGGAAATCGCCATCAGCGATCGCCGTGAAGCCGAGCTGGCGAAAAATGGCTTTATGCCATTAGTTCACCGTAAAAACTCCGACTTTGCGGCCTTTATTGGTGCGCAGTCGCTGCAAAAGCCAGCGGAATACCATGATGCTGATGCCACCGCCAACGCCCGTCTGGCCGCTCGTCTGCCTTATCTGTTCGCCTGCTGCCGTTTCGCTCACTACCTGAAATGTATTGTGCGTGACAAAATTGGTTCTTTCCGCGAGCGTGACGAAATGGAACGCTGGTTGAACGACTGGGTGATGAACTATGTCGATGGTGACCCGGCTAACTCTTCTCAGGAAACCAAATCACGCAAGCCACTGGCTGCTGCAGAGGTGAATGTGGAAGAACAGGAAGATAACCCAGGCTATTACGCTGCGAAATTCTTCCTGCGCCCGCATTACCAGCTGGAAGGATTGACCGTATCACTGCGTCTGGTATCAAAACTGCCCTCGCTGAAGTCGAACGAAAACTAATCGTTAAAACATGAGGCACGCCCTGCGGGGTGTGCTCTTTTTGTCATAACGCACAGTACTGCTGCATGAAGGCAAGCCGTTTAGTAAAATGGCTGGCTTACGTTTTACCCCACATTTTAACAATATCGCTTGGGACGAAGCGGAATAAACCTTTTCCGAAAGTGGTGTTTGTCGCGAAGAGTGTCGCGCTTTCTTCGTGCATTAGTCAGTATAATGCTCCGCCTGCCTTTACGTGATAAATAACGGCGGTGTGAGCACAACGGATGAAATAATTATTACAACCAGTTTGACGGTGTTCAGGCTTATTTCAGCAGCGTAATCTGGGTGAAACAGAGTGCACAACATAATGGTTTCACTCTATAAGTGTCGTTGCCTTTTGCACAAAGACCTTAATTTGAAATACCCATACAGCAAAAAAATCTCCTGCTATTGCGGTTAATTGTGGTGGGATCTTTCGGGATGCCTGTAGCAACACCCGAAGTCGAGGCAAAAGTAAAATATGGACTGTTTTATTCAGCCCCATGCTTTTCTCTTTGCCATATAGATGCTTTTTCGAAAGCGACAACTTTTTCCATAACGAAGAGTAAATATTATGGCTATTGATATGTATTTGAAGGTAGATGGCATTACTGGTGAATCTAAAGATTCTAACCATACCGGCTGGATTGATATTACCTCTTTCTCCTGGGGCGCTAATCAGCCGGGTAATATGAGCGTGGGCGGCGGCGGCGGCGCCGGTAAAGTAAACTTCAACGACCTGCACATTAATGCCAAAATCGACAAAGCTGTCACTGCACTGTTGAAAAACTGTGCCAGCGGTAAGCACGTCACCAAAGTTGAAGTTTCAGTCTGTAAGGCTGGCGGTACTCAAATCGAGTATACCCGCATTACGCTGGAAGACGTTCTGGTAACCAACGTACAGTTCGTGGGTTCTGAGCACGACGATACGCTGGGCGTTACCTATGCATTCCAGGCTGCGAAAGTGAAACAGCAGTACTGGGAGCAGAGTTCTTCCGGTGGCAAAGGCGCAGAAAGCAGCGCTGGCTGGAACATCAAAGAGAACAAAGAAGCGTAATTATATGGCAGCCCTGAAAGGGGCTGCTTTTTTAAACAAACTCAATTGCATGCAAAAGGAATTTTGATATGACGCTCTTACGCTTAGGCGATCGAGGTGATGCTGTTGCAGTTTTACAAAAAATGCTTGGAGAGAAAAATTATAAAGTTTCAATAGATAAAGTTTTTGGTAAAAATACAGAGTTAGCCGTAAAAAAATTCCAAACTGATAATAAATTATATGCAGACGGTATTGTTGGAAGAAAAACCTGGGAAGCACTAGGAAAAAGAGTCGTAGCTCCCGTTCCTCCGCCTCCGTTAAAAGGTGTTCAAGGACGGCAATATGTTAGCGGAATGAAACTGTCGGAAAGTGGGATTCAGGCACTTTTTAAATTAGAGTCTTTGCGCGGTGTCAGTAATCACTTGCATTGGCCTGGAGGTAAAAGCGGTGTGACTTTAGGTGCTGGCTACGACATGCTTGAAAGAACACAAAGTGAGATAAAGCAAAAACTTATTTCTATCGGCATTGATGCAACTTCTGCTGCTAAAGCAGCTGAGGGAGCAACCAAAAGTCATAAAGACGCGTCCGATTTTGCTGTGCAAAACAAAAATCTTATAGATTTAACAAGGCAGCAAGAAACTGATTTGTTGAGATTGACTGTTCCACATTATGAAACATTAATAAAAAACAGGATTACAGTCCCCTTAACACAATATGAGTTTGATGCACTGGTTTCGTTTGCATACAACTCCGGCGGTGTTTTAAATAAAGTGACCAATGACATTAACAACGGAAATGTTGGTGATGCAATGGCGATGATTAAAAAAATAATCTATAGCGGTGGTAAAGTCTTTAAAGGTCTGGTTAACAGACGTAACTCTGAAGTTAAACTTTATCTTGAAGGGATTTATGACGTATGAACAATAATAAAGGTTTGCTTGTATCTACCCTTTTAGGTGGTTTAGTGGTCATGACGTCTTGTCACGCCAACGGAAATATAGAAAGCGATATAAATGGGCAGTGGGTTGTTAAAAATGTCTATGTTAACAGTAATAACGCCTCACAGCCTGATATTATTAGTGATGATCCAAATCTGGTTGGCCGAATCATAAATTTCGACAAAAAAGGTATTTCTGGATCAATTCTGGTGGCGAAGGGATGTGATTCACCTTCCTATAATAAAAAAGAATCTGTTACGGCAGGTCAGTTGCTTAATCTTACGGCAGGTGAGGATGAAAAGTCGAACAATAATCTTGCAAGTGATTACGGATTACCTTTATCGGCTAAAGATCCAGTAAGTGCTTATGAAGTCACCTGTAAATCAGGCATGTTTGGCCCTTCAGGTGAAAAAGTTGGTAACTGGATTATTGAGAAAAACAATAATGAACTTCTCACCAACTGGAATTCACAAACTTATTTGTTGTTAAAAAAACTGCCCTCTAATCCTAAACCAGCACCCTCATTCGACTGTGCGAAAGCCTCATCAGATACAGAGAAGGCTATTTGTAGCAACGTTGAGCTTTCCGGCTGGGATAAGAGTGTTGCACAAGCCTATAGCATCGCTGTAAAACAAATAAAAGGTATTGATGTTGATGTCAAAGACAAGCTCGCCACGCTTCGTTCTGCGCAAAGTAACTGGATCAAAAAGCGCAATGAATGTGGCGGTGATGCGTCGTGTCTCTCTGAAAAAATGCAGAGTCGGGTTTCTGAACTGGTAGAAGCCTCGAAATAAAGTATTAATCATTTCTTTACTCTCACATCATGCAATCATGATGACGTTAGGGCTAAAAGGATTTATTCATAAAATGAAAAGGGTGTATTGCAAAGCTACATCCTTTTCATTTTTATTACTGGTTTTTAAAGTAAGAATCTTAATGTCTCATGATTGAATGTTTTGCTTATCAAAGAGCCTTTTTTTATAAAATGTCACGGCAAGATTTAAAAAAAGAGCATGAGATGACAGGGTTTAATATTGACACACCTTTGAAAAGTAAAAAGTTGTAATGAAGTTTGAGGTAAAACATCCGGAATGTGGCTTTCATTCATCTGCTGTTTTTTTAATTTCATCTTATGCAGAAGTTATGCGCATACCGTATTTAATAACCAGTGCGTCGCCAGACTTGATGAGTTACGCACGAAAGAATTATCAGAAATGCCCTACGATTAATTTTCACGGGCTGGCTATCTGCAACATTAGGTTTGCGTTTATCTTCCGTACCATTGACTACGCTTCTATATCCCGCCTTTCTTTCCGAGAGACGCGCGATATAGATGTCGAACAGCTAACCGCAGGAATCCGTGATGCGCTTTACGATAATAACCGCTAAACCCGGCCATGAACCGCCGCATACAAGTTTTGATTTTCTTCCTCCCGGCGGCACAATTGGTCGAGGCGTGGATAATAATCTGGTACTGCCTGACGACGACCGCACTATTTCCCGCCTGCAGGCTATCGTGCACATCACTGCTGAGGGTGAATGCCGCCTGACTAACCGTGGCAATGTCACGCGCGTGCTGCTGAATGACATCCCGCTTGAACGGGGACGCCAGGTGGAGTTGCAGGATGGGGACGTTCTCGGCATTGACGACTATCGTCTGCTGGTAAACGATCTCAATGGCGAGCAGCAACCGCAACAGCCACCGTTAGCGGCAGCGCCAAAGCCGCAGGCTGTGCCCAATGCGGCCCCTGTTCAGGCTTCGGCCGCTCCGACCGCTGCCAGTACGGCAGCGATTCCAAGCGAGATCTGGGACAGCCTTGCCAAAGAGTTTTCGATTTCTGACGACTTATCGAAGCGTAAAAGCCCCGCGCCAGAAATGCCTGAAGCGAATCCATTAACTTCTACCGCTGCGAACCGTAATCCCGAAGATCCGCTGGCGCAGTTGATCAGTGATAAACCCCTGGATATCGGTCAGCAACCTAAAACAAGCAGCCTGTTTGATGAAGAAGATGCGCTGTTTGCTCAGGAAAGCATTTTTGATGACCGCACACCCAGTACCTTGTCGGCAAAACAAAACGCGCAAGGGCAGCCAAAAATAGAGGAAATGTCCACCGACGTGGACCCGTTAAATATGTTTGGTAGCCAGGCCACGCCGGACCCGCGCCATCATGACGATCCCCTGGGATTAATGATGAGCGGTGCGGTGCCGCTGGCCCAGCCTGATGTGGTGCTTTCTTCACCTGAGGCTGCGCCCTTGCAGCAGAAAGAGAGCCATCAGTCTGCACCCTTACAGCAGAAAGAGCTCCATCAAGCGGCGCCATTACAGCACAAAGAAAATCACCAGCCGATGCCAGATATCCTTGATACGGCACCGGTTGAGTTGGCCGATTTAAGCAGTTCGCCATTGTTTGATCACACGGAAACGCAGGTCACTCACGATCCCGCTTTCGATCCTCAACCGGAACCTGTCCAGCCTGAAGGTGCACAGAGTCCGATTGATTATGGCGGCATTACCTTACCCACACCGCAGGCGGTGCAGCGCACGCCTTCACCGACGCCAAAAGGGCGGTTGCGTATCGATCCGGTTGCCTCTCACAACAACAGCGGTGGGGCAGAGCAGAGCAGTACCAGCAGCAGTGGCGATGCCTTAAAAGGTGAGTTGCTGGATGCGTTACTGGAAGGTATGGGTTTACAGGACCTGCAACCGACGCCGCAGTTCGACCGTGAGCAGATGCGGCAGTTCGGCCAGATGCTCAGCATGTTCTCGCAGGGAACGGTGGCACTGCTTTCTTCACGGTCAATTTTAAAGCGCGGTGTGAAAGCCGACATGACCGTGATCCTGGATGATGCCAACAACCCGTTCAAGCTCCTGCCGTCGGGTAAGACGGTCCTGATGCAGATGTTTGGCAGCCGTATGCCTGGCTTTATGCCACCACGTCAGGCTGTGCGTGACGCGCTGATCGATCTGCAGGCGCATCAGTTAGGCATGATTGCCGGTATTCGCGCCATCATTGCTTCCATGCTGCAATCCTTCAATCCCGATCAACTTGAAGACGAAGCACGCCAGGCGGGTTCTGTGTCGCGCCTTGGTCTGCCGGGTAGCCGTAAAGCCGCGTTGTGGGAGCATTTTGTCCAGCGCTATGGCGAAACCGCCGGTGAAATTGAAGATGACTTCCATACCTTGTTTGGCGAAGCCTTCTTGCACGCGTACGACATGGAAGTAAATCAGTATAAAGACTCACAAACCCACACGGATGACGCATGAATATCTCTACTGCTTCCACGTCGAATCAGGGCGATCGCGCCAGCAATCAGGATCAAACCGGTGAGAGCATCGGTGAACGTTCAGCCTGCTTTGTGGTGTGTGATGGTGTAGCAGGGTTTCCGGGCGGTGATGTGGCAGCAAAAATTGCACGCAGTAGCCTGATGGAAGCCTTCGATGGGAATGCGCATCTGGATGCGCAAACCATCCGCGATTACGTGAATTATGCCAATGGCGCGATTCGGCAACAGCAAAAAGCAAACAGTCAGCACAGCCGGATGGGGACAACGCTGGTCAGTTTGTTTATCGACAGAGACTATGAACTGGCTTACTGGGCGCATGCAGGTGACAGTCGCCTGTACCTGTTTCGTCGGGGCTATCTCTATCACGTCACCACCGACCACAGCCTGATCCAGCAAATGAAAGATGCCGGGCACCAGACGGAAGGCATTAACAGTAACCTGCTCTATTTTGCGTTAGGCATGGGCGATGAACAGCGGGATGCCAGCTACAGCGATGTGGTGCCTATTGAAGACGGGGATGCTTTCTTGCTGTGCACAGATGGTTTCTGGCATGGCGTCACGCTCGAACAAATGCAGCAGTCATTGCATATGGTAAATACGCCAGAAGAGTGGCTGACCCTGATGCAACAAATTATCAAAAACAGCCAACCGCAGGGTGGTCAGCAGGACAACTTCAGCGCTATGGCTGTGTGGGTAGGTTCACCAGAAGACACCACCTTATTGCACTCGCTGTCTGATGCGGCGCAGTTTTTCCCTCTTCGAGATTGAGAACGCCAACATGAAATATGGATTAGTGGGCCTGACTGCATTGCTGTTGAGTACACATGCCTTTGCAGAGAACTATCGCATTGTGCAGTCGCCAACTCAGAAACTGGATGTCTGGATTGATGATGTAAAAGATAACCAGCTTTCGAGCTGGTGTAAGAGCACGGTCAATCTGCGCATTGTGACGCACGGTGACAAAGAGGCGTCGGTGCTGAATGATTTTCTGCCGCGTGTAGCCGGGTTAATGGCGTCACAATGTAAACCGTTACAGCAGTTGCACTGGCAATTAACCGATACTGACGGCGGCGCGCTGTCTGCGGGTACGGCGGCAAAAGCGCAGCAGTGGAAACCCGTGGTCACGCCGCCAGCTGCGGTGCAACCGGTTCAGGCTGCGCAGCAGCCGTCCGTGCAGCAGCAGGCGCCCGTGCAGCAGCCCGTCACCCAGACCGCACCTGCCGCCCCAGTGGTACTGAACTCGCCGGCGGCAGATACGACGCCCTGGCTTCAGTTCAGCTTGCTGGATGGTTGCCATTTCCGCACCTGGTGGCATCAGCCCGCCCAGGCCAGTGCGCTCTTTGTTCCCGCTAAGCAGGGCGTAACCTGTGGTAAAGATGGCTGGTTAAGCGGACACAGCACGCTAACGCAAATGGGTAAGGACGCGTCTAAATCGGTTTCTGTGAGTTTTCTTCAGGGTTTCCCGGTGTCGGGCCTGAATAATAAGCAGCCGGTTGATGAGCTGACCATCACCACCGTCAACAGTGAGCGCATGGTCCTCAGTGATGAAAAATCACCGGACAGCTGGTTGGTGTTGCCGTTCAATCAACAGTTCAATGGTTGGCAGGCGGTAAATCAGGTTGTCGTTGAGATGCCCGCCAGTGAAGCCGCAGACGAAAACGCCTTGCGTGCCCGCCTGCAGGAAGTCCGTAAAATCTGGTCACCCTGGTTAAGCAGCCCTGCATCAATCAAAGTGCAGTTGGTGGAAAAACTGCATCCGGAACTTAAAGATCCGGCCGCAGCCGTCTATCGCACCATCAACTAAGGCATAAGGAGTTTGAATGGACTCATTACAACAGCGACTGGCTAGCGCTTCTCTGGCTGAAAACCTCTCCAGCATCACTGCGCAAATTCAGGCCAATCCCGCGGATGTCGATTTACGTGCGGCTTTTGTACAGCTGCTGTGCCTTGCCGGTAACTGGAGCCGGGCACAGACGCAGTTAAAATCCTGGCTGGCCATGCTGCCGCAGGCACAGCCGACCGTGACCCTGCTGCAACAGGCCATCGAGGGCGAACAGCTACGTGCAGCGGTTTTACGCGGTGACGCTGAGCCGCAACTGCCGGGCAGCGCCTGGCCGTGGTGCGAAGTCTTACTGGCCGCGCTGAAAGCAGACATTGCAGGCGACAAGGCCGCCGGTACGGCACTGCGTGCTCAGGCGCTGGAAAGTGCAGAGGCCAGTGCCGGCACCGCCACGACCCAGGAAGGGGGAAGCGAGTTCGCCTGGATAATGGACGGTGACAGTCGCTTCGGACCGGTCTGTGAAGCCATCGCCAATGGACGTTATTATTGGATTCCGTTCGCTGCGATTAGTGAAATGGAGTTTCAGGCACCGGCGAGCGTCACGGATCTGGTCTGGCGTCACACCCGACTGCAGCTGGTGGATGGCAGTGAACAGATCTGCCAGATTCCGGTACGTTATCCTTTACAGGACAACTCAGAAGAACGTTTCCTGCGCGCCAGCGTCACCGAGTGGCAGGCTTCAGACAGCGAAGACGGTCAGTTTATCGGACACGGGCAAAAGATGTGGCTCAGTGATGACGCTGACTATCCTGTACTGACACTGCAACAGCTTATTTTCAACGAAACTGAGTTAGCTCATGAGTCGTAATGACAATTCGTCCGGAGACGGCTATTCGCAGCTGCATGGCGGTTATCGTGCGCGCAAAAATCGCGACACGCTAACGGCGCGCGACAAACTTCAGTCCTCCTTGCTGGATCGACTGACGGATGACGCGCCAGACAAAACCAACGAGTCCGGCAACAGTTCCATTATTACTCACAGTACGCTGCGGCGTAATGTTCTGCGCGATCTCCAGTGGTTATTCAACACCATTAATAACGAGGCGCAGCACGATCTGACCGGTTTGACTGAGGTACAGCGTTCTGTCCTGAACTTTGGCGTGGCACCGCTGGCGGGACAAAATATTTCGGATATTGAATGGCAGGATATGCAACGCAAAATGACCGATGCCATTCTGCATTTTGAGCCACGTATTTTACCCCAGGGCTTGCAGGTCCGCTGTGTAAGCGACCTGACCTCCCTGAGTCTGCACAACGTGTTATCGATTGAGATTAAAGGCCGGTTATGGTGCGTGCCGTACCCGCTGGAGTTTCTGTTCCGCACTCAGGTTGATTTAGAGAGCGGCCATTTTGAACTACAGGATGCAGGTTAATCATGGACAGCAAGCTGCTCGATTATTACAACCGTGAACTGGCCTATCTGCGCGAGATGGGCGCGGAGTTTGCTGCCCAGTATCCCAAGGTCGCCGGGCGGCTTGGCATGCGCGGTATTGACGTTGCCGATCCTTATGTCGAAAGGCTGATGGAAGGCTTCGCCTTTCTGACGTCGCGCGTGCAGTTAAAGATGGATGCCGAGTTTCCACGGTTTTCCCAGCGGATGCTGGAAATGGTGGCACCAGGCTATCTTTCACCGACACCCTCAATGGCGATAGCACAGCTCACACCGGACAGCCGTAAAGGTGATATCAGCAACGGTTTCTTAGTGCCGCGCGGCACGATGATGGAAAGCCAAAACCTGAAAAAAACCGGGGTTACCTGTAGCTACACCACCGCACACGATGTCATGCTCCAGCCCCTGCGTATCAGCGATGTATCGTTAGGCGGCGTGCCGGCAGACATCCCTTTAGGCGAACTGAAAGCGGTCGGATCGACAGCAGCTTCCAGCGCACTCCGTATCCGCATCACCTGCGAAGGCATTTCCTCGCTGAGCCAGATGAGCCTGGATGACATCATGTTCTTCCTGAGCGGACCCGATATTCAGGCGCTGAAACTGATGGAGCTGCTGATGCAGCATCGTGTTGGCATCATCCTGCAGTCCGTGGAAGCAAAACCGCAACGTCAGTTTTTGCCCGATGATGCCCTGCAGCAGGAAGGCTTCGCACCCGAACAGGCGTTGTTACCGGACGATCTGCGTAATTTCGACGGTTATCGCCTGTTGCAGGAATATTTCGCCTTTCCGGCTCGTTTCCAGTTTGTCAGTCTGCGCCAGCTGGCACCTTTCCTGCGCCGCTGCGACACCACACAGTCTTTCGATATCGTCATCTTGCTGGATAAAGCCGATGCGGCACTGGAAAGCGTGGTAGACAGCGCGCACCTTGCCCTGCACTGCACACCGGTCATTAACCTGTTCCCCAAAACGGCCGAGCGGCTTAAGGTCAGTGACAGCCAGCATGAATACCATCTGGTGGTCGATAACATTCGTCCGCTGGACTACGAGATACATTCGGTAAAGCGCTTATTTGCCTCAGTGGAAGGGCAGCGCGAGGAGCAGATCTTCCGGCCATTCTGGAGCACGTTCAGCCATGATGGCGGAGATTATGGCGCTTACTTCTCACTGCGTCGTGAGCAGCGCACATTATCTGAGCACGCCATGCGCTATGGCACTCGCACAGGCTATATCGGTTCTGAAGTGTTTCTCTCGTTGGTCGATCAAAACCATACGCCATGGAACAGTGACATCCGCTATTTGTCGGCTGAAGTCATGTGTACCAGCCGTGATCTGCCGTTGATGCTGTTGCAGCAGGAGCAGGGCAACTTTGTTATGCCGGACTCCATCCCGGTCGGGCAGCTTAAGTTGTGCAAAGGCCCGACGCCGCCGCGCCCGGCGCTGGCCGAAGGGCTGTCAGCATGGCGACTGGTTAGCCACCTGCAGATGAACTATCTGAGCCTGATGGACAGCAGTGATGGCGAAGGCGCGGCTGCACTGCGCCAGATGCTGAGTTTATATGCCAGCCTGGCGGAAACGCCGTTAACCCGGCAGATTGACGGTATACGTCACTGCAACCTCAAAGCCGTGCATCGTCGGGTGCCTGAACCGGGGCCGGTGGTATTTGCGCGCGGCGTCAGTATTGCGCTTGAAGTCGATGAACAGGCATTTTCAGGTGCCAGTCCGTGGCTGTTTGGCAGCGTGCTGGAGCGGGTCTTTTCTCGCCTTGTCGCGCTAAACAGCTTTACCGAATTCACCCTGAGCAGCCAACAGCGCGGCGAAGTGGGCTACTGGCCACCGCGCATGGGTAAAAAGGCCCTGCTATGAGTGAGACGGCGCACGTTATTCCTTTACAGCGGGCCGTTCGCCTGCCTGATGGTTTTTGGCAGGCGGTCATGGCCGCGCCCTGGCGCTATGACCTGTTTCAGCTGTTACGCAAGCTGGATGCCCAGAGTGGGCAGCGTTATGCCTTAGGTAAAGCGCCACTGCCCAAATTTGAAGCCGTGCGTATTGGACAAAAGCCATCCCTGGCCTTTGCACCGTCGACTGTGTCACAGGTTAAAGCCCGTGAGCAGGACGAACGCTACGACGTCTCCATTTACAGCTTTGGGTTGTTTGGTCCTAACGGCCCTTTGCCCACGCACCTGACGGAATATGTACGCGGACGCATCGATCACCATCAGGATCACAGCCTGAGCGCCTTCGCCGATCTGTTTCACCATCGTGCCACGCTACTGTTTTACCGGGCCTGGGCAAATTCACAGCCCACCAGTTCTCTGGATCGCCGCGACGATCGCCGCTTCCAGGATTATCTGGCCTGCGTGGCGGGCATTGGTTTACCTGCTCAGCAGCAGGCCAGTTCGCTGAGTTTACATGCCCGTCTTATGCTGTCAGGCCATCTCAGTCGCCATGGTCACGATGCGGAAGGACTGGTTCGCATTCTGCGTCATTACTTTGCCGTGCCGGTTATGCTGCAACAGAACGTGCCGCAGTGGTTATCACTGGACAGCCGCGATCAGGCCCGGCTGTCTGCCGGACGACATATGCCGCGCCTTGGCGAATCTGCCTTTCTCGGTGTGGCTGTGCGTGATGTGCAACATCGTTTTCGTCTGCGTATCGGTCCACTCAGCGCCGAGCAATATGAACGCTTTTTACCCCATGCACAGGGCTCGCGCGAAGTGTGTGACTGGGTACGTCACTATCTGGGCATTGAGATGCAGTGGGATCTCAGCCTGATTCTGGCGGCCGAAGCCGTTAAGGGAATCACCCTTGGCGGTACGGCCCGGCTGGGCTACACCAGTTGGCTTGGACAGCAACCGCAGCCCGTTGATCGTGAAGATTTTGCCTTTGAGGTTGAGGCGATGCCGTCATAGCCCAACCGCTTTCCCCGATAGTTAGCCCGCTTCTTTCAATAAAGAGAACCGATATGTCAGAGATCAGCCGTGCCGTGCTATTCGGCAAACTGGATACGCTGTTATTTACCTCGCTTGAGAGTGCGACCGCCTTTTGTAAACTGCGTGGCAACCCCTACGTCGAGTTGGTGCACTGGCTGCATCAGCTTATGCAGCAGCAGGATGGCGATCTTCAGCAGGTGATTAAGCATTTTTCACTGGATGAAAACGCGCTGACGCGGGATATCGTCGCTGCACTGGACCGCCTGCCGCGCGGCGCTGGAGCAGTATCCGATCTCGCAGAACACATCGATAGCGCCGTTGAGCGCGCCTGGGTTTATGCCTCACTGAAGTACGGTGCCACCCGTATTCGTGGCGGTCATCTGCTGATTGGAATGTTAAAAACCTTTACGCTTGCCAGCGTTCTGAAGGGCATTTCAGCGCAGTTTTCACGTGTGAATGCCGATGCCTTGCTGGAGCAGTTTGATACCTTGCTGGCTAACAGCAAGGAAGTTCAGCAGGCGCTGGTGCAGCCAGCCGGTGAGGCCGCCGCGCCCCCTGCGGCAGGCGACAGCACCTTAGCGCAGTATGCGCAAGACCTGACCGCCCGTGCGCGCGACGGAAAAATCGATCCGGTCGCGGGCCGCGATGAAGAGATCCGCCAGATGGTGGATATCCTGATGCGCCGTCGCCAGAACAACCCCTTACTGACTGGCGAAGCCGGTGTTGGTAAAACGGCGGTGGTGGAAGGCCTGGCATTGCGCATTGCCGCCGGTGATGTGCCTGCACCGCTGCGCGACGTACAGTTGTGGCTGCTGGATATTGGTATGTTGCAGGCCGGTGCCGGAATGAAAGGCGAGTTCGAAGCGCGTTTACAGGCCCTGATTAATGAAGTGCAATCCAGCCCGACGCCGATTGTGTTGTTTATCGATGAAATTCACACGTTGGTCGGGGCAGGTGGTCAGCAGGGCACAGGCGATGCCGCCAACCTGTTAAAACCGGCGCTGGCACGTGGCCAGTTGCGCACCATCGGCGCGACGACCTGGGCAGAATACAAAAAATACATCGAAAAAGATCCGGCGCTGACCCGACGTTTTCAGACCGTGCAGGTGCAGGAGCCGGATGAAGCGAAAGCGATCCTGATGCTGCGCAGCACCGTCAGCGCGCTGGAAAAACACCATAAGATACTGTTGCTGGATGAGGCGGTGAGCGCCGCCGTGAAGCTGTCTCACCGTTATATTCCCGCTCGCCAGCTACCGGATAAAGCCGTAGCGTTACTGGATACCGCCTGTGCGCGCGTTGCCGTCAGCCAGGGGGCACAGCCTGCCGCGCTGGAAGATTGCCTGCACCGTCTGGCTGCGCTGGAAATCGAAGCGGAAATCGCCGAACGCGAAACCAAAGTGGGGCTGGGTGATGAAACGCGTCAGGCCAGTATTGCCGCGCAGCGCACTGCACTGGAAGCGGAGCGCGATGCGCTGGACGCGCGCTGGCAGCAGGAGCGTGAATTAGTCGAACAGCTGATTGCCCTGCGCGCACGTTGCGTCACGGAAGGGGAAACCTCCCTGCGTGAGCAGCTCGACGAGACCCGACAGAAACTGCACGCGGTGCAGGGTGAAGCTCCGTTACTGTTTGCCGCCGTTGACGCCAGCGTGGTTGCTGCGGTGGTCTCTGACTGGACCGGTATCCCGCTGGGCCGTATGGTGAAAAATGAAATTGACGCCGTGCTTAACCTGGCGGACACGTTGAACCAGCGCGTTATCGGTCAACGGCATGGCCTGGATCTGATTGCCAAACGCGTACGTACCTCGCGCGCGCGCCTGGACAATCCCAATAAACCTGTCGGTGTCTTTATGCTCTGTGGTCCGTCGGGCGTGGGGAAAACCGAGACCGCGCTGGCGCTGGCCGAGTCACTCTACGGTGGTGAGCAAAACATCATCACCATCAATATGAGCGAATTCCAGGAAGCGCACACCGTTTCAACCCTGAAAGGCGCACCGCCAGGTTATGTCGGTTATGGTGAAGGTGGGGTGCTGACGGAGGCCGTTCGTCGTCGTCCTTACAGCGTCGTGTTGCTGGATGAGATTGAGAAAGCGCATCCAGACGTGCATGAGCTGTTCTTCCAGGTGTTCGATAAGGGCTGGATGGAAGACGGTGAAGGTCGCCATATCGATTTCCGCAATACCATTATCATCCTTACCTCTAACGTAGGAACGCAGCTGATCAGTGCGCTCTGTGCCGACCCGGAACTGATGCCCGATCCTGATGCGCTTAGCACCGCTCTGCGTAAACCCTTACTTGAGGTGTTCCCGCCTGCACTGTTAGGCCGTCTGCTGGTGGTGCCTTACTATCCATTAAGCGATGAGATGCTGGCAGAGATTGTTAAGCTGCAACTGGGGCGCATTGTCCGTCGTCTGGAAGAGAATCACGGTATTGAAGCCATTATTGACGATTCGGTGGTCAGCCAGATCGTGCAGCGTTGTACGGAAGTCGAGTCTGGCGGTCGCATGGTCGATGCCATCCTGACAAATACCCTGTTGCCGCAGATGAGCCAGATACTGCTCAGCGCCCATGCCCGTGATGAACGTTATCGTCGCGTGCAGGTCAGCTGTGATCAGGGCGAGTTTGTTTGCCAGTTTGCTGTCTAAAGCCGTTTGTTATCAGAGAGCTTTCGAATATGTCGGAAAATGATAATCACCAGAATGTACCCAATGCCCTTCCGATTGGTTACCGGTTCAACGAATTTGAAATAAAAGATGTCATCGGTGGCGGTGGTTTCGGCATTGTCTATCGTGCCTGGGACCACCAGCTGGAGCGCGATATCGCCATTAAAGAGTTTATGCCTGCGTCGCTGGCCGTGCGCAGCGATGACCTGAACCTGGTATTGCGAAGTGAACGCTTCAGTAAAACCTTCCATGCGGGCCTGAACAGCTTTATTCAGGAAGCGCGTCTGCTGGCCCGTTTTAATCATCCCAACCTGCTACACGTTCTGCGCTTTTGGGTGCAAAACGACACGGCCTATATGGGTACGGTGTTCTACAGTGGCACGACGCTGTCTAACATGCGTGAGCGAAATCCTCATCTGATTGATGAAAACTGGATTCGTCGCCTGCTGCCACCGCTGTTGGGTGCGATCAAGACTATCCATGATGCGGGCTATCTGCATCGTGATATCTCGCTGGATAATATTCAAATCCAGAGCAACGGTGAGCCGGTATTACTGGACTTTGGTTCGGCACGTAAAACCATCGGTAATCTTTCTGATGAAAGTGAAACCATGCTGCGTCCGGGTTATGCGCCCATAGAACAATACAGCGATAACGATGAAAGCGAGCAGGGCGCGTGGACCGATATTTACGCTCTGGGCGCCGTACTGCACACATTAATCACTGGCGCACCGCCGCCGGTCAGTGTGGTGCGCAGTATTGAAGATAACTATCAACCTCTGGTGCAACGTGCTCCTGCCGGTTACAGCCAGACCTTGCTGGCCGCAGTTGATCGCGCGCTGGCGCTGAAACCGGAAGATCGTCCGCAGAGCATTGACGCTTTCGCGGCTTCAATGGTGCTGCCAGAAAAAGCACCGGAACCGCTGCCTGAAGTTAAGTACAGCGGGCCGGGCACCATGCTGGTACCGGTTCAGGAAGAGCAAGAGGATGAGACAGCGGCTGCACCTGCAACGCCGCTGAAAAAACTGATGCGTAACCGCTTTGCACTGCCTGGCCTGGTCGCTGCGGGCGTGCTGGTGGGGGTTTGCGTCGGTCTGATGATGGCGAGTGGCGATAAAGAGGCTGCTGAGCCTGCGACCGTTGCGCAGACAGAGACCGCGCCAGCAACGCCGGTGGCCTCTCAGCCTCCGGTCGAACAACCGGCTGCAACGCCAGCGCAAACCCAGACCGCACAGGCCGAACCGGAAAAACCGCAGGAACCGGTTGCGCCACCGCCTGAACCCGTGGCGCAGGTTTATATTAAGCTCCAGCCTGGCGAGCGTGTTGAGGTGAATGGTAAACCGCAGGCGGTTGTTCCGGCAGCCAACGGTTTTGCGGCACTGCAGCTGGCACCCGGCAATTACACGTTTTCTGTGACAGGCCAGCGTGGCGAACGCGAACAAACGTTGACCATTAATCAGGAAGGCGTTTGGTTACTTGATCCCCATAGTTAACAGGTATGTCTATGTCCTCACGTATAACTGTACAACTTCCCGCGGAAGGGCTGCTGTTCCGACGTCTGAGCGGCAGCGAGGCGCTGTCCCAGTCGTTCGTGCTGCAAGCGGAGCTGCTCTCCACCGACGCGCGCATTGACCGTCAGTCGCTGCTGGGCAAGCCGGTCACGTTCACGCTGCCGACTGACGGCCTGATGAGCGCGGTGAACCCGCGCTACATCAACGGCAAAATCACCCGGATAGGCGTGCGCAGCGAGGAGCTGGGCGGCGTGCGTTACGCGGTGTACGGGCTGACGGTGGAGTCGGATCTGTGGCCGATGAAGCGCGACCGCAACCTGCGCATCTTTCAGAGCCAGACGGTGCCGCAGATTGTGCAGACGCTGCTGAAGGAGTACGGGGTAAACGTGGAGACGCGGCTGGCGGGAAGCTACCGGGTGTGGGAATACTGCGTGCAGTATCAGGAGAG